>CAZSQD010000250.1:0-2504 GCA_964608925.1 uncultured Kordia sp. | reverse complement strand
CTCTTTATTTTCATCTGGATCAAATGACCGTTTAACTTCTGTAAACTTAACCACTATAGGTATTGAAACAGAAGCCGCTAAAAACTTTATTATAAAAGCATCTGGATCTTACAGAACCCTAAAATCAGCTTCACCAACTTTTGGATTGGATTATTATGATGATGCTTCTTTTACCTCCACTAAATCACGCATTAAACAGTCTGAACTTAATTTATCTTTCAACTACACACCTGGTAAAAAAACTACAGGTTATGGTGTAGAACGACTTACTGTTAACAGCAATCACGCTACCATATACACTAGTATTAGTAAAGGTGTAAAAGGGTTTTTAGATAGCGATTTTGATTATACCAAAGTTCAATTATTTTATCGTCAACCTTGGCAAATTGGAGGTTTTGGAAGGCTGTATAGTAATATAGAAATTGGTAAAACTTTTGGAGATGTTCCTTTAGCATTACTAAATGTAATACCAGGTAACCAATCCTATTTTAGTATTTTTAATACCTTTCCGCTATTAAATTATTATGAATTTGTAACAGACACCTATGCATCCGTACATTTTCAACATCATTTTAATGGGCGTATTTTTTCTAGAATTCCTTTCTTGAAAAAAATGAATTTAAGAGAAATTATAGCTATTAGAGGAGTTGCAGGATCTTTGTCACAAGACAATATCAATTTAGATGCCACCAATTTTATCATGAACCATACCGCAGGAGCTCCTAATGAAAAAATTTATTGGGAATACAGCTTAGGAGTCGGTAATATTTTTAAAGTATTTAGAATTGATTTTAACTTTAGAGGGAATTATTTTGAAAACCCTGATGCTCGTAAATTCGGCATCACTGGGAGTTTCGGGTTTAATTTTTAACATAAAAAATATTCTCTTTTTATTATTTTTGCTACAACATCCATTTTAAAAAATCACTGCTCTTAAATTTATAATTTTAAGCAATTAATCATTGCAAAGTATATTCTTTTTCCTATTTTTGCATCCGCATTTTAATAAAACTGTTTATTTAAAACAAACTATTTTTATGCGAAATATAAAACTAGACATATAATAACATAGAGAAAAGTCAATTTTGACTATTTTTTCATATTTAAAAAAAATAAGAAATGAGTGCAGCAAAAGCAAAAGGAACATTTGATGTTTTAATAGAGATACCTAAAGGAAGTAGAAATAAGTACGAATACGATTTTGATTTACACAAAATTCGTTTTGACAGAATGTTATTTTCTTCAATGATGTACCCAGCAGATTACGGTTTTATACCTGAAACTTTAGCATTAGACGGTGACCCGTTAGATGTTTTAGTATTAGGAGCACAACCAACATTCCCTATGTGCGTGATGGAAGTTAAGCCAATTGGAGTTTTTCATATGGCAGATGAAAAAGGACCAGATGAAAAAGTTATTTGTGTACCAGTTTCTGATCCAATTTGGAATGAATTAAATGATTTATCAGATGTAAACCCACATTTAGTAAAAGAAATAGAACACTTTTTTAAAGTATATAAAGATTTAGAAAAGAAAAGAGTTGATGTTGGCGGTTGGGGAGACAAAAACGAAGCTTTCGATATTGTAGACAAATGCACTGAACGCTATGAAAACAGTGAACATAAGAAAAACGGAAACTTCACTATATAACAGAAAATTACATTATAAATAACTAAAAACCTTCACTTTAAAAAGTGAAGGTTTTTTTTGTTCCATTTCAATTTACTATCTTTAGGAGATTTAAAAACTAATTAAACAATTATACTTTATGGAATCAATGATTATTTATATGCCAATTGCAGCTGCTGTAATTGGATTGCTTTACATGTTTGTAAAGAAGTCTTGGGTATTAAAACAAGACGCAGGAGATGGTAAAATGAAAGAAATTTCAGACCATATTTACGAAGGAGCACTTGCTTTTTTAAATGCCGAATACAAATTACTTGCTATTTTTGTAGTAGTAGTAAGTATATTATTAGCTATTGTAGCACATTTTGTAGACACTACAAGCTACCTTATTGTAATTGCTTTTATTTTTGGAGCATTTTTTTCAGCTTACGCTGGAAATATGGGTATGAAAATTGCCACTAAAACCAATGTAAGGACTACACAAGCTGCAAAAACAAGTTTACCAAACGCACTAAAAGTTTCTTTTGGTGGTGGTACTGTTATGGGATTAGGTGTTGCAGGTTTAGCTGTTTTAGGCTTAACTATTTTCTTTATTATTTTCTATAACTATTTTATGGGCGGAGCAAACGGTGTTTTCTCAGTAGATAAAATGACTATTGTTTTAGAAACTTTAGCTGGTTTTTCTTTAGGAGCTGAATCAATTGCATTATTTGCACGTGTTGGTGGTGGTATTTATACTAAAGCTGCCGATGTTGGTGCTGATTTAGTAGGTAAAGTTGAAGCAGGTATTCCTGAAGATGACCCTCGTAATCCTGCTACAATTGCAGATAATGTAGGTGATAACGTAGGTGATGTTGCAGGTATGGGAGCTGATT
>CAZSQD010000249.1:0-2542 GCA_964608925.1 uncultured Kordia sp. | reverse complement strand
CTTGGAGAGATGCCCGTATTTCTCGTATTTATGAAGGTACCAATGAAATTAACCGAATGTTAGCAGTTGGCATGTTGATTAAAAAAGCAATGAAAGGGCATGTTGATTTACTAACCCCTGCAATGGCAGTTGCTGATGAATTAACAGGAATACCAAGTTTTGATATCCCAGATTATTCGGAATTATTTTCAGAAGAAAAAGCAATTTTAGCCAAATTAAAAAAAGTGTTTTTAATGGTAGCAGGTGCTGCAATTCAAAAATTTGGTCCTGATTTAGAAAGTCATCAACAATTATTATTAGCTGCTTCTGATATTTTAATTGAAATTTACATGGCAGAATCGGTAATTTTAAGAACCGAGAAAAATGCCAAACGTTTTGGTGAAGACTCACAAAAAACGCAAATTGCAATGTCACAATTAAACTTATACAAAGCAGTTGATATTGTGAGTGATAAAGCAAAAGAAGGAATCTTATATTTTGCGGAAGGTGATGAGCAAAAAATGATGCTAATGGGTTTACGTAGGTTTACCAAATATACCAACCACCCAAATGTTATTAAATTAAGAAATGAAATTGCAGAAAAAGTAACTGCCGAAAACAAATACTGTTTCTAAAAAAAATAGTTTTTTTTATTTTAAGTCCATCAATGTTAAGAACACATTGATGGACTTTTATTTTTGTATCTTTACTATTTCAAAACTAAATATGACAAAAGAAGACATCAATACTTTTTTAGAACGCAATAAAAAATGCTTATTGCAAGAGCTTGAGGAAAGTAAAGAACTTGTAGTTTTACTTAAAAAATCTACTACCCATAAACTTACTGTTCAAGAAAAAGACATGGTAAAAGAGCAATTATTTGATGTTTTTAAAAGCATTCCTGCATTTGCAGTATTCTTGCTTCCTGGTGGTGCGCTATTACTTCCTTTATTAGTAAAGTTGATCCCTAATTTATTACCCAGTTCATATAGAGATGAGGATATTTAAAAAAAACAAAAGACTCCCGAAATCTCGGGGCTAAAAGACGTAAGATATAAGACTGTAAAAAAACCTTTATTGAGCAGTAATAAACAAAAAAACTAAACCTACTAAATTAATTGGTTATCCTATCAAAAAAAATCTCCATTATTTAAACAATAATGGAGATTTTTAATTTGTTATATTTAGTACAGAACAGCTAAAAGTATTATTTTTTAACTATTTTTTGTATTCCATAATCACCATTAATGTCTTTTATTTTCATAAAATACAATCCATGGTTTAATTTAGATAAGTCTATTTGGTTTTGACTAGTGCTTTGTAATACCAATTGACCTAGTTAATTTAACACTTCTATTTGAACAATTTTAGTATTTGATTGCACTTGCAATACACCGGAAGTTGGATTAGGGTAAATTGAGTAGTTTGATAAGCTATACTCACTAACTGCTAATACATTTACAATTTCCGTAGTTGCGGTATTAGTAGTAATTGCCGTATTAAAATCAAAGAAAATACCCGCAGTACTTTCAAAAATATCTCCAACAACTACAGTGTTTTTAGGCTTTATTTTATAGGCAATAAAACCATGAGAACCTGCTTCATCCGTAGTGCTATCTGGTAAATTAATATTTTCAAATATATACTCCACTTTATTATCGTTAGTAATAACTACTCTATTAGCATCACTACTACTTTCTAATTTAAAAGTATCCCAATCTAACTTTGCATCCAACTCATTAGCTACAACTACATTTATAGCGCTTGCAGTACCTGTATTTTGAAAACGAATTACATAATGCAAATATTTACTTGCATCTGCTATTAAAATTTCTTCGCCCTCTAAGCACTTAATGTCATTAGGGTCATAACTACCAATTACTACTTGATTTAAATCAATTACATTATCATTTGGTGTATTGTCACCTACAACTGGGTTTACGGTTGCTGTAAAGTTTAAAATGTCACCAATATTTACGGTTGGCGGTGCCATTACATTAAATTCTAAATCTATAGTTCTAGTTTCAAACGGAGTTAAATTTATATAATTAAACGTTAACTGGGTAGCCATTTGTGTAGTTGTTGTTGGGTTTGCGGTTAAAAAATTTAGCTTGGTATTGTCAAATTCAAAAACTACAGTACCATTTAATGCTGTTGTTCCTACATTTTTATAAACCAATTGATATCCGCTGTCAAAACCTGGTCTTGCTTGTATGGTAGGTATTATTGTTATGTTTACATCATTTATAGTTTGGTTAGATGCTACACAAAACGGTATGGTATCCGTATTATTAAACCCTACAAACGTTGTTGTTACAATATTGGGTGTTGTTACAACGTATGCTGGTAAGTTAGTAGTTGCTGTGGTATTAAAATTACCGTCATTAGTATATAGCACGTAACTACCGTCTGCTTGCGTGAAGGTTCCAAAACTATCCGTACCGTTTGTGGTTGACACCATTATATTTGCAATGGGAGCATCTGATGCATCACAACCATTAGTATTTGTATCAACTCGTATTTTTCCATTAATTTCATTTCTTTTTCTTGGAGATAATGTACA
>CAZSQD010000248.1:0-2558 GCA_964608925.1 uncultured Kordia sp. | reverse complement strand
ATTTGCAATGGAAACAGCTCCATCAGAATCGGTAATTTTTGCAATAATTTTGGTGGCATTTGCAGCAATATAATACCCGCCAGAAGCGGCTAAATTACCCATTGATACAATTACTGGTTTTACTTTTTTAGTCAATTCAATTTCTCTCCAAATCAATTCACTTGCCAATGCACTACCTCCAGGTGAATTTACACGCAATACTATTGCTTTTATTTTATCATCCTCACGAGCCGTTTTTAAAGCTTTATTTATAATTCCTTGACCAATTTGTTTTTCATCACCTTCTCCATAAATTATTTGCCCTTGTGCATAAATTACCGCAATACGATCTTTAATTTTCATGTTTTTAACACGTATTTTACCTGCTACTAATTTAGCGTATTTATATACTTCAATACTTTCTAAATCTTCATCTTCAGCAACATCCATACGGTTTTTAATATCCGTAATAAATTCATCTACATAACCCACTTTATCAATTAACTTTGTAGCCAATGCATTTTGTGGGTTACGGGTTAATAAACCATCTGCAATGGCATCTAATTCCGCTACACTAACGTTTCTACTTGCACTAATTTCTTTTTTCAATTCACTCCAAATAGAGTTTAAAAACACGGTTACTTGTTCACGGTTGGCTTCACTCATGTGCTGGTTTAAAAATGGTTCTACCGCACTTTTATATTTTCCATGACGCACTACCTCCATTTTAATACCGTATTTGTCTTGAAATTCTTTAAAAAACAACATATCCGTTCCCAAACCTTTAAATTCTAATACTCCTGCTGGGTTTAAATAAATAGCATCGGCAACCGAGTTTAAATAATAGTCCTTTTGGGTAATAATATCACCATAGGCTAAAATAAATTTTCCTGATTCTTTAAATTTTAACAACGCATCACGTAAGGCTTTGGTTTGCGCTATACCTGCTTGTATAAAATTGTTTTCAATTTTTATACCTTTAATTCTATCATCGGTAGCGGCATATTCAATGGCATGAATAATATCAAATAATCCATTATATTTTTTTCCTTTATTCAATAATTCATCAAATTCACCATAATCAAAATCTCCTGCATAATCCGCAACGGGTTTATCTACTTTCAAGGTCAATACACTATTGTCTTCTACGGTTACTTTATCTTTATCATTACCACTAAAAGCAGCGGCTATACCTATAATTAGAAAAAGAAATAGTCCTAAAAAAACCATAATTCCGACAACTGTTGATAATACTCTCTTTAAAAAATTCATTGTTTATAAGTTTATAATCCCTTTTTGGGGTGTTCAAATTAAATTTTATGTAGTTTTGTGAACCACAATTTTTTATCATAAAATATAAGTCTACACATTTTTGGATTCGTTACAAAAAATATTAATTTCTTTAGGAAGCAATCAAGGTAATCGTATTGAAAACCTACAAATGGCTATTGATCACATTTATCAAACCATTGGTAATACAATTGCTATTTCTAATGTTTACAAAACAGAAGCGTGGGGTTTTAGCAGTACGTCTTTTTTAAATTGTTGTATTCAAATTACTTCGGAAATGTGTCCAAACAGCCTATTAACCGCATTACAACAGATAGAAAAAGAACTAGGACGTCAACAAAAACAAACCGATACTTACGAAGCACGCCCAATAGATTTAGATATTTTGTTTTATGGTGATGAAACCATAGCCGAAACACATTTACAAATTCCGCATATACATTTAGCCGCAAGAAAATTTGTTTTACAACCGTTAGCGGATATTATACCTAAATTTAAACACGCAAAATTTAATACCACTATTAGCGAGTTATTAGTAAATTGTAGTGATGCTGGCAGTGTTATTAAAACCGACTTTATTTTAAAAAACCCTTTTGACATGCATCGGTTTTCAAAATTTAACTTCATTACTATTGAAGGAAATATTGGAAGTGGAAAAACGTCATTAGCCACAAAAATTTCGGAAGATTTTAATGCAAAACTCATTTTAGAACGTTTTGCTGACAATGCTTTTTTACCCAAATTTTATGAAGATCAAACGCGTTTTGCTTTTCCGTTAGAAATGAGTTTTTTAGCGGATAGATACAAGCAACTCTCTGATGATATTGCACAGTATGATTTGTTTAAAGAGTTTGTAGTGGCAGATTATCACATTTCCAAATCGCTCACGTTTGCAAAAGTAACTTTACCAGAAGATGAATTTGATTTGTATCGTCGTTTTTTTAATGTGATTTATAAAGATATGCAACAACCAGATGTGTATGTCTATCTATATCAAAACACCGAGCGTTTACTACAAAACATAGAAAAAAGAGGTAGAGATTACGAGCAAAATATAGCGCCTGACTACTTAGAAAACATCAATAAAGGGTATGTAGCATTTATGAAAACTCAGCCACAATTAAAGATAAAAGTAATTGATGTTTCCTCCCTTGATTTTGTAAAAAACCGTAAAGATTATTTGCAAATTTTGGATTTAATTTTGGAATAATTGTTAATCATTAGTATCACAATACCTAATGATAGTATAAAAACACTAAAGTATAGGAATTCATATCTATATCCATAAG
>CAZSQD010000247.1:1670-2588 GCA_964608925.1 uncultured Kordia sp. | reverse complement strand
TTTTTGCTATCATTTTACTATATATTTCTCGCAACTCTTGATAATAAGATACCGGAACTAAAGCATATTTTAATTTAAAGTTTTCAGAAATTTGAACACTATTTCCACTTTGTTTCACTAAAAAAACATAACCTCCTAAATTATCCGACATTGCCAACTTAATACTTTCTGGCACTGATTTAATTTTATATCCTTCTGGTATTTTAAAGGTTGCAATCGTTTTACTTGTAAAAGGGTATACAAAATCAACAGGGTATTTTCTAGTTTTATTATTAAAAACATTATCTGATTTCGCTAAAAAAAGTAAAGGCGATATATATATCTCATCCCCTATTTCTTCTACTCCATCTTCATACGTAAATTCATACGTTTGAGAAACTGGCAACGCTAATTTATTTGTGTTTTTTACAATTAAATTAGTAATTTCTATTGCGCCTTTATCTTTAGCTATTGTTTCTACTAAATTTTCCGTAGCTAACCCTGCATAAGATTTTCTATAATTATATGCTATATAATTCGTTTTTTGATTTCTTAATTTCCCTTTCACAACAAAATCATTATCTAATGTTGCCGATAGCATCGTAACAGAAGATGAAGGCTGCTTAGGTGCTAAATTTACCCAAGTGGAAGTTCCATTTTCTCTTATAATCCTTCCTTGCCAATTTAAGGCTCTCTTAGGTAACACATTTATAGTAGCGTATTGATCCGTTGCGTCTAACAGCAATACATCATTTTCCAGCTCTATACCACACAATACATAATTAAACCCCTGTCTGGTTGGAAACAAAGGTATTCCATTTTCTTTTGTTGAACTTAATATTGGGTTGGCTTCAATTTTTGCATAACGTAACATTGCTACTAACATTAAATTAATATCAGCTACATTACCCACTCCTTTTTTATATGCTTTTTTTACAC
>CAZSQD010000247.1:0-1660 GCA_964608925.1 uncultured Kordia sp. | reverse complement strand
TAAATCAATGTTATAACCTATAGTATTATTCCATTTTACTTTTGATTTTACATAATTAAATATACTTGTTATTTTAGCAGTTTTTGTAAGGGCCGATTGCAACAATAAATCAATATCCTTTTCAAAATACTTTGTTTTTTTTAGCTCTTCCCCAAAACTGTATGACTTGTATATTTTATTTGTAATAACATCCCAACTATCTGCATAGCTATTTAAAAGATCATTAAAAGACTTTGTAGCTTTTAAATCAAACAACAACTTAATTGTATAATTACTTAGTTCAGGGCTATAAGTTTCTACATCTAATTTTGGGATGTTTTTTTCATTAAACCTTATCACTCTTTCCTTGTATCTTAAGTTTTTCTCAAATTCTTCATACACATATCCCCCGTTTTGATTTATTTTTTCTCTCCAAGCCATATGTTTACTAACTAAATTACTATCTTCAATTAGGTTTATTTTATAATTAGCTTTTATATTTTCAAAGAGCTCAAATGTAAAATATTCTGGTATTTTAATTTGATATTCAAATTGATTTACTGGTATTTTTTCTTGTAAAACGACTTCACTTATTTGTGATGAAAAAGGAGACTCCGTATAATACTTAATATCTATTATACTCCCCTCTTTTACATTGGGCATTACAATTTTAATTTTTTTCCAGTATTTATTAAACTCTTCTTCGTAAACTTCTTTTGATTTTAACTTTGTTTTCTCAATCTTACCATTTACTACATTATAAGTAATCCCTTTTATCCCCCGTATTATTTCTTTTTTTGTTGAAGATTCATTATATATTTTTTGCACAATATTGGCATAACTCAACCCTTCTTTTGTATTAAATTTAATACGCTTAAAATACTCTGTTACTTGCACAAAACCAACATCTACACGATAATCATAAAATGTTTTTTGGTTTTTATACAGTACCGTAGCTACAGCAGTAGTATCTACTTTTAGTAATTTTTCTTTGCTTATTTTTCCAAACTTAATTTCTTGAGCCACTAATTTTGTTATAGAAAAACAAATCATTAATGATAGCATTATTGATTTTTTCATGTTTTAATTTAGTTTATTTTGGGTGAGCATTAATTTCAATTTATCCTTTTTAATTACTTTTTTTATAAAATTACGGTACGCTGCATACTTGCCATTTGCATACACACCTTCTTTTAATGAAAATGACCTAATGTATTCAATTTTATTATTATTTAATAAACGTATTTTTATTTGATAGCTTCCAAACTCTGAGGCTATTTCTACGTTTTCCGGAAGAAATTCTACCTTATAATTACCTGGAACTGCTAATATACAACTATCTATATCCTTAAAAGAACGTGATATTTGAAAAGGCAATTTGCGGGCTATGTAGTTAGTAGGCAACTTACTTCTTCTATTAAATAAGTTTAAAGGTACTAAGAACTTGTCATTTATTTTTAGGATATATTTGCTTACTGAGACACTTATGTTTTCTTCAAACAAAACTGATACTTTATCATTGCTTATCTTTTGTTCAACAATAGTTAATCCGTTTAAATAACTCCATTTATTCAAATAATATTCTTTTTGTTTCTCTAAAGATAATTGCCCTAACCTCCGTAAATTACCATACTGTAAACCTTTTGATTTGATGTTTATTGTTGCTTGTAGTTCTGCTTCA
>CAZSQD010000246.1:0-2605 GCA_964608925.1 uncultured Kordia sp. | reverse complement strand
CTGTATAGGTTAGATTGTTATAACAATCAATTAACGAGTTTAGAAGTGAGCAATAATACACTTTTGACTGTCTTACAATGTCAAAACAATCAATTGTTAAGTTTAGATGTAAATAACTGTTTGACATTGAGGTATCTGTATTGTTATGATAATAACATAACAGATATAGATGTTAGTGCAAATACGGATTTATTTTCTTTCTCTTGTAGATCGAATCAATTAACGAGTTTAGACTTGACTGCAAATACAGCCTTAGAAGGATTCTGGTGCGAAAATAATCCGTTAACAAGTTTAGATTTAAGAAGCGGTAACAACACAATATTGGTTTCTGATTTTTGGGCAACGAATACCCCTAACTTAACTTGTATTTTAGTAGATAATGCTCCATGGAGTGCAATAAATTGGACAAATATAGATACAGCATCTACATTTGTAAATAATGAAGCAGAGTGTACAGCATTAAGTGTGCAACAAAATACTTTTGGTTCAAAATTTAAAGCATATCCAAATCCAAGTAATGGTATTTCTAAAATTAATTTAGGAGGAACTTATAAAAAAGTTGACTTGCAAATAGTAGATATTTTAGGAAAGGTAGTGGCTACACAGAATTACACAAATACAAATGAAGTGGTTTTAAATACTGAAGTTTACACTTCTGGAATTTACTTTATAAAAGTAGAGTCTGGGGGAAAATCAGCAACTATTAAGTTGGTAGTTGAATAATAAGATTCACAAAAAGTCTTACCTTAATTGGTAAGGCTTTTTTGTTTGTATAGGGGTCTCAATAAACTTTATCAGTTTAAGAAGACAAGGTGTTAAGTTTTAAATGTAAACATTGGGGGAGTTACCCTTTTAGGCTATCGCCCCTGCGATTAAAAATAAAATTACTCAAATATAAAGCATCTTTTTGTACACCACCAAGTGTAGCGGAACCCCTTGTGTGTAACCACGGGAGTCCAATAAAATATAACCCATCTATATCACTAACACCTCTAAAGTTTTTTGGGTAATTTTGAGTATCAAGTTCAATGTTTTCTATCCAATTAAAGTCGGGTTTAAAACCAGTTGCCCAAATAATATTTTTAATATCGGTAATGGTTGATGTTTCAAATTTAATGTCATTGTGGTTAGCATCTAAACTTCTACCAACACAGATAACATTTTCTTTTTTAAATAAGCTTTTCACATCGGTACCAATAATGGGCTGCCCACCGTTACTTAGTTTTTTTCCAATCCAAGTATGTTTATTAACGGATAGGAATCCTATTTTTTGAAACCACCACCATAATGTTTTTCCTAAAATTTCTTGGGGTATGGATGTAATATTTGTATTTCCTGAAAAGTAGACTTTTTTGTTTGTATTTGCAATTTCTTCTAATATTTGAACGCCAGAATCTCCTGCACCAACCACTAAAGTAGCACCATCTTGTAATTGATTGGGGCTTTTGTAGTTTTCACTATGTATTTGAATGATATCATCACTTATTTTAGTGTGAAATTTGGGGGTAAACGGGGTATGAAAAGGACCCGTAGCAATAATTACATTTTTAGCTTTAAAGGTTTTGTGTTCGCTTTTTAAAATAAAGTGATTCTCATTTTTTTTAAGCTCCGTAATTTTTTGGTTAAATTTAATAGGTATATTAAATTTATCAACATACGTTTTCAAATACTTGGCAACCTCATATTTATTGGCATAATGCCCTTTTTTATGAGGGAAATTCATACCTGGTAAATGGTTAAACTCGGTAGGTGTAAATAATGTTAAAGAGTCCCAACGTTTTATCCAAGGTGCTCCAACGTCACTATTTGCATCTATAATTAAATAGTTGGCATTTTGTTTATTAAGGTAATATGCTATTGCTAAACCAGCTTGACCAGCACCAATAATTATAAAATCTTTCATGGGCATCATTTATTGATAATGTAAAAGTCGTTAATTAATCAATATATGCTCCTCTTATTTGAGTTTATTTTAAAAGATATTTTAGTATTATATTTTTTGAGGTACATAATTTAGAATGATGAGTGCTGTGTTTTTAAATAAAATCATGAAAAAGAGTACTATTTTTTTGTTTTTACTATCTTAGCAAGATGATAAAATATTTTTTAATACTTTTTATAGTCGCTCAATATTCTTGCAAGCAAACGCCAAAACAAGTAGCTACGGGAGTAGTAAAAAAAGACAGCTTAAAAACGGTAGCCGTAATTACTAAAAAGAAGGATACGTTAAAAGAAGCACGAAAATATTATACTCAAAAAGAAATTACTAATTTTAAAGACGATACTTTTATTGTGTTAAAAAAGTTAGACAGTACATTTTTTTACAATATGAAATATGCAACTGCTGATAATTTTTTAAAGGAAAAAGTATATGATTGTGCCAATTGTTTAGTGCGTTATGAAACCGCAAAAAAATTGATAAAGGCAAATGCTGACTTTAAAAAAATAGGATTTCGAATTCAGTTTTTTGATTGTTACCGACCGTTAGCTATTCAAAAAAAAATGTGGAAAATTTTCCCAGATAAGCGTTATGTAGCAAACCCTTTAAAAGGATCAAATCACAATAGAGGTACGGCAGTAGATATTACTTTAGTGGATAGTTTGG
>CAZSQD010000245.1:0-2650 GCA_964608925.1 uncultured Kordia sp. | reverse complement strand
AAAAGTAAAATTAATATCAATAAAAAAAGGTCAACCTATATCAGTATAATACAACAACCCGAATGAAAACAGCAATAATAGGAATTTTAGTCTTACTCATAATCGGAATTGCAATTTCTTGTAAGCAAAATTCTGATAAGGAAATATTTAAAAGCGTTTTAAACGACAAACTCGTAAACACTAAAGAAGTTGGATTAAGAGAAGGAATTGAGTTTTTTCAAATAATGGAAAACGGAAAAACAGGTTTTCGAGATTTGAATGGAAATAGTGTAATAGAACCAATTTATGAATCGGCTGAAATGTTCTCTGAAAATTACTCTGCTGTTGAAATAGCCGAAAAATGGGGATTAATTGACAAGAAAGGAAATTTAGTAATTGAACCAAAATACAATTATTTAGGAAGCATGCACGAAGGACTTATGAGTTTCAGAGAAAACGAAAAATATGGTTTTATAGATATCAATGAAAATGTAGTCATTAAACCAAAAGCTCCATTCAGTAACTTAACGCAACAAATTCAAAAACTCTGTTTCCGTTAAAATAGTTATCGTTTCAATGGCTTGTGCTTTTTTGAGCTTGCTACCTGCTTTTTCTCCTACCACCAAGTAATCTAATTTTTTACTGACACCACTTATCGTTTTACCGCCATTTTTTTCTACCATTTCCTTAGCTTCATCACGGGTAAATTGGGTTAGTTTACCTGTAAATAAAAAAGTTTTATCAACTAAAACGGTACTATCTAATTCTAAATCGACTTCATTAATTGCTAATTGTACTCCTGCTATTTTTAACTTTTCTACAACTTCAATATCACGAATTGTAGTGAAAAATGTTTCTACACTTTCGGCAATACGTTCTCCTATTTCATCTACATTTTCTAATTCTTCTTGAGTAGCTGCTGCTAAAGCTTCAATGGTTTTATAATGACGCGCCAATTTTTTAGCAACTGTAGCTCCTACAAATCGAATACCTAAACCAAACAATACTTTTTCAAAAGGAACTGTTTTTGATTTTTCAACGCCTTCAATTAAATTTTGTGCCGATTTTTCTGCCATTCGTTCTAAAGGTAAAATATCAGCAACGGTTAAATCATATAAATCGGCATAGGTTTTTATCAATCCTTCTTTCACCAATAAGCCAACAGTTTCACCACCTAAGCCTTCAATATCTAATGCTTTACGACTAATATAATGTTGGATACGACCAATAATTTGTGGCGGACATTGCAACTCATTAGGGCAATAATGTTTAGCATCACCTTCCGTACGCACCAATTCCGTTTTACATTCTGGGCAATGCGTTGCATACAGAGTGGGAACAGAATCATCTGAACGTTTACTCAAATCAACCCCTACAATTTTAGGAATAATCTCTCCACCTTTTTCTACATAAACGGCATCATTTACCCGGATATCAAACTTTTCAATTTGATCAGCATTATGTAAAGACGCTCGTTTTACAGTTGTGCCTGCTAATAAAACAGGTTGTAAATTAGCAACAGGCGTTATGGCTCCTGTACGCCCAACTTGATAACTAATGCTTTCTAAAAGGGTACTTACTTGTTCGGCTTTAAATTTATACGCCATTGCCCAACGTGGTGCTTTTGCGGTATAACCCAACTCTTCTTGCTGATCTAAACTATTCACTTTTACTACCACACCATCAATTTCAAAAGGTAATTGATGACGAGCGGTTTCCCAATGGTTTACGTACGCTAAAATTTCATCAATACTACTCACCAATTTGGCTTGTTCAGGCACTTTAAATCCGTAATTACGAGCGTGCTGCAAACTTTCAAATTGAGTGGAGAATTTAGTATTCATACCGTTCGTTATTAGTGTATATAAATAACACTCCAACGGTCTTTTAGCTACTTCACCACTGTCTTGTAATTTCAAACTCCCCGAAGCGGTATTACGCGGATTCATATACGGTTCTTCTCCGTTTGCAATACGCTCTTCATTCATTTTTAAAAAACCAGCATTGGGTAACATAATTTCGCCACGTATATCAAAATCGCCTGGATAATCTCCTTGTAGTTGTAACGGTACTGATTTTATAGTTTTAATATTTGTGGTTACAGCATCACCTTCAAAGCCATCACCACGAGTTACTGCACGTATTAATTTCCCGTTTTGATAGGTAATGTTTATGGAAGCTCCATCATATTTAAGTTCACAAGTATATTGTACATCATCCGTATCTAAAATTTTATGAATACGTGTTTCCCAGTCTAACAAATCATCTTTTGAATATGAATTATCTAAAGAGTACATTCTAAACCGATGAGTTATGGTATTGAATTTTTTGGTTACTGCACCACCCACACGTAAAGTTGGCGAAGTGGCATCAAAAAACTCAGGGTATTTTGCTTCTAAATCTTGTAATTCTTTGAGTTTAGCATCAAAATCAAAATCGGAAATTGTAGGGGTATCCAGCACATAATAGTTGTGATTATGCTGGCGTAATGCTGTTCGTAATGCTTCTATTTTTTGTTTCATATTCCCTTCCTAACCTTCCCAAAGGGAAGAAGCTGTCTTTTTTTATTTTATTATATTTATTAAAATTTATCACAAATAATAAGAGTGTTTTTTCATCTCTAATCTACTCACTGTTATGTGATTTCTCCTATCGCCAAAATGACTAATCA
>CAZSQD010000244.1:0-2658 GCA_964608925.1 uncultured Kordia sp. | reverse complement strand
TTTCAGCTTGCATCTAACTATGTTATACCAATTTAATTAGCTTAGGTCTTTTTTTGTTAAAAGAAATTAAAAAAAACAACAGGTTTTAGTAAAGTAAATGTGACAAAATGATTTGCGGCTTTTGATTTACATAGAAAAATTTATAAAAATAGTTTTTATTCAAAATCAAACTCTTGAGTTGCTCGAAGTAACATTAATAAAGCATCAATTTTTTTATACATTTTATTGAAAAAATAATTCCGATCAGCCTCTCCTGCGGTGTTTAACAATTTAGATCCTGCTAATTGCTTTCTTAAAAACAATTCTGCTTCACTACAAGTTATTTTATCTTTGGTAGTATAGTATGACAAAATAGAGAAGGGAACATATAGTATTTGTTGAGTAGGCGTAGTTACCAATACATTATTGTTCATTAAAAACAGTTCGTTATAATATAGCTGATATTTTTCTGTATTCTCTGAAACTTTTTGAAAAATCGAATCAATTAGTTGCCGCAGCTCTTCACATAAACTCAATGCTACATTTAATGTTAGCTGATTTGCTTTGTGATAAAACTGAATTTGTTTTAGCGTACTATTTATTGTAGTAATATCCCAAATTTCTGTAATATTTACGCCATCATATACAGACAACAATTTTTCAGAAGCTCTTATTAAAGATGGTTTGACGTAAAAATTTTCAAACTTTTCATTCTTAAGAGTACTATCTAAAACCTTTAACCAGGTATAAAACTTAAACCTTGTCAAACAAGATTCTGAAAGCGTGTAAAACAAAGGGATATCTTTTGCTGAATATATGATTTGATTGTTTCTTGATGAAAAAACATCTTTAAGGGAAGTATATGAACTTTCAAAATACATTTGTAATTCCTCCTGACTCTCAACAGATTGGGTTTTACGAACTGCAATAAAGTCTTCTTTTGTTACCCCAAACAAAACATCTAATGACAGGTTATAGTATTTTGCTAACTGTATCCCTTCTGCTAATGAAAATTTACTTTTTAAACTTACTCGACGATGTGCCGCATCATAACTAATATCTAAAACCTGCACAACTGCTTCTATTAGCGATGTATTTTCTGGTAATTCTTGCTGAACGTTATTTAATAATTCTTGTTGAAACATTATCCAATATATTAATTATTTGCGATTATCACAAATTATAATTCAATTTTCTGTGTTTTAAATATCACCAATTGTGATTATAGCAACATCTTTGAATTGAATTTAAAATCTTTTATTATGAAAAATCTATGTTTATTTATTTTAGCGTTAACCATTAGCTATTCTACCTTCAGGCAAAATGATGAAGATAACGCTAAAGGTAATTTTATGGAAAACGCAACTTTCAAAATTGGAGGAGGAGTTTTAATACCTCAAAATAATTTAAAAAAGTACTTTGGGATTTCCCCTTTAATAGAATTAAGTGCAATTTTTCCTCTCAAAAATAAACGCACCATAGAGGTCGCCATTCAATTCATTATTCCAAACCAGGAAGCTGATTTTAAATATATTAGAACCACTGACACTATTAGTGCTAAAGCTACTTTTATGTGGAACCCAATGTTAAAATTTAAAAAACAAATCACTCAACACAAAAAAACTAATGTAAACCTTAATATAGCTATTGGAGGTTCTTTTATCAACACTAACGCAAGAAACCCAAGTTATGAAGGAAAGGACAATCAAACAAAATACGAAACTATTAAGGCTCTTTTAATAAGCCCTGGTATAGAGTTTACCCACCATTTCTCTAATCAAGATAACCTCTCTTTTAGTTTTAATTTACAATACTCACCCTATAAAGTGGAAGGAGCTTTACGTGAGGAAATTGGGAGTATATTTTATACACCAAAACTGTCTTATAAATTTTAAATATTTTATAAAAAAACTCGCTCTAAAAAATAGAGCGAGTTTTAAATATAATTAGAAAATGTAATCTTCCGATACATCGGAATAGGCTATTGCCCCTCAATTTACTTTTTTAATTCTTTTTTGAATTTATTAAATTCAGATGCTGCCTTCTCTTTTGGCCAAGAGTTATTAGTTACATCAACATCTGCCGTTTCCAAATCTGGATCAACTGTAATTTTTACAATCTCTTTTTCTGAAGCAATTACTTTTTTAGCTTCCATTTCATTTTTACGCCAAACTTGTGCTGGATAGGTAATTTTTTCTTTACTACCATCAGCATATTCATACTGCACAATTAAAGGCATTATCAAACCTCCTGGTTTAGTAAACGCAATTTCATAAAAATACTTAGGTGATGGCATTGCTGCTCTTTCTGCTGCTGTAAAGTTATCCATTAAATATTCACGTAATGTCGTAGAACCTTTTAATGCTTCCGTAGCATCACTTTCTGCTGTTTTTTCTGACATATATACTAACGGTGGTAAATCAGATAATTTCATACCACGTTTAGCAACGTAGTCTAATATTTTTTGACCTGGTTTATCCGTAACATAATATTGCTTTACTTCTTTTACAGCAATATCTACATAATCCGTTGTATAAAACCATCCTCTCCAATACCAATCTAAATCAATACCTGATGCGTCTTCCATAGTTCTGAAAAAATCCTCTGGCGTTGGGTGCTTAAACATCCTACGTTTTGAATAGGTTTTAAAAGCATGATCAAATGCTTCTTTACCCATTA
>CAZSQD010000243.1:0-2700 GCA_964608925.1 uncultured Kordia sp. | reverse complement strand
TATGCTCAAAAAAAAAAAAACTACTCCTTATATATAGGTGTGAAAAAAGCAACCCAAATGGGTTGCTTTTTGTTATTGAATTTGATTTATTGCTACTTTTTAAGCGCAAGGTACTTTTTATACTGTGATGGTTTTAATGCTACTTTTAATTTTTCATTAAAATTTGTGTTAATTTCAACTTTTGCTGCGTCATTTTTTGCAGAAGCTGTCATTCTTATTTTCAACATACTTGCATTATACACCGCTTTTTCTTGTTCTACCGTTAAATCCAAATCTTTAATAGTTTCTTTTACGAATGTTTTTGACTCTTCTTGCGCTAATTTTACATCAAAATTTTGTGCCAAAACACTGCTTGTACTACATAATGTTATGGCAAAAAATGCTACAACTGCTACTATTTTTTTCATCTTATCTTTTTTTTTAATTATTTATATGGTGCTAATATATGGAAAATATTATATTAATCAAACTAACCTATTGATTCTACAAATAAACCATCTTCTTTTTTAGTTACTTTTGCTAAGTTATTTTTAGTTAATCCTTTTATTGATTTATCCCACTTCTTATTACTTAACCCCGCTTGTTCTTTTAATTGTGTTAGTTCAATTTTACCTGCTTTTTCTAATAGACTGAGTACTGACTTTTCATCTTCATTTAACTCCGTACCTGTTGCCTTTTTTTCTGGTTTCATTTGCGGGAAAAATAACACTTCTTGTATTGATTGATTATTGGTTAAGAACATTATTAAACGATCCATCCCAATTCCTAATCCCGATGTTGGTGGCATACCGTACTCTAAAGCGCGTAAAAAATCATGATCAATAAATTCGGTAGCTTCATCATCTCCTTTTGCTGCTAATTTTAACTGTGCATCAAAACGTTCTCGCTGATCTATTGGATCATTTAACTCGGAATATGCGTTGGCAAGTTCTTTACCACACACCATTAACTCAAAACGCTCTGTTAATTCAGGGTTGTCACGATGTTCTTTACATAACGGGCTCATTTCCTTTGGGTAATCAATAATATAAGTTGGGTTTATGTAATTTCCTTCACATTTTTCTCCAAACATTTCATCTATCAATTTACCTTTACCCATTGTTTCATCAACTTCTAAGCCCATTGATGTTGCTGCTTTTCTAAGCTCACCTTCAGTTTTACCTGTGATATCAAAACCTGTAAAGTGCTTTATAGAGTCCGTCATTGTAACACGTGCGTACGGTGCTTTGAAATCTATTTGATGCTCTCCAAACGTAACTTTTGTGGTTCCGTTTACGGCAAGAGCGCAATGCTCTAAGAGTTTTTCAGTAAACTCCATCATCCAATTATAATCTTTATACGCTACATAGATTTCCATCATGGTAAACTCCGGGTTGTGGGTTCTATCCATCCCTTCATTTCTAAATGTTTTTGCAAATTCAAAAACACCATCAAAACCTCCAATCAATACTTTTTTAAGATATAATTCACATGCAATACGCATATACATTGGCACATCTAACGAGTTGTGATGTGTTATAAATGGTCTTGCTGCTGCACCACCAGGTATGGGTTGTAATATTGGTGTTTCAACTTCCATATAGCCTGCTTCACTAAAAAACTGACGCATTGCAACAAATAGTTTAGACCTTTTGATGAAAACATCTTTTACGTGTGGATTTACTACTAAATCTACATATCGTTGGCGGTAACGCATTTCTGGATCTGTAAAGGCGTCATATATTTTACCTTCTTTTTCTTTTGGTAATGGTAATGGTTTTAATGCTTTACTTAATAAGGTGAAGTTTTTTACACGAATGGTTTTTTCACCTACTTTGGTTGTAAACAACTCTCCTTCTATACCTATAAAATCTCCTAAATCTATTAATTTTTTAAACAAATCATTATATAGGGTTTTATCTTCTCCTGCACATATTTCATCTCTATTGAAATATACTTGCACCCTCCCTTGACTGTCTTGTAATTGCCCAAAAGATGCTTTACCTTGAATATTACGAACCATTAACCGACCTGCAACTACTACCTGTTTTCCTTCTATATAGCTTTCTTTAACTTGTTTGGAGTTGAAGTTTACTGGATAAAGGTCTGCTGGATATGGGTTGATACCCATTTCACGCAACCTGGTTAGTTTTTCACGTCTAATTAATTCTTGTTCTGATAATTGCATTTGTGTTTTGTTTTGTAAAAATAAGTCGTAAAATTACGGATTTTTTTTAAAAAAATGTAACGAAATTGACCTAAACACCACTGATATGGTATCATCATCAATCAAAATTAAAAATCATGAGTATTTGGAGAGTTATTTTAGCGGTCATTTTTCCGCCGTTAGCCGTTTTAGGTAAAGGGTGCGGTTCTATTATTATTGTATTTATTCTAACTTGTTTGGGTTGGATACCTGGTGTATTGGCGGCATTGATTATTTTAAATAAATCCGAATAGATCATTTATTTTTAACTGCGGGGCGACAGCCTGATGGATTTCACCCTACCTACCAGTAGGCAGATTTTCCGATGTTCGTACCGAAAGTTAATAAAATAAAACTTAATACCTCATTCCCTTGGGTTGAAGACGTTTATTTATTTATTTTCGCATTCAAATTTTCAACTATGAATACCTACAAGTTTACTAAATACGCTACGCTAATTATTGGCAATTCCTGAAATAGGTTGACTAAAAATTAAACAATTAAATTAGTCACTT
>CAZSQD010000242.1:0-2725 GCA_964608925.1 uncultured Kordia sp. | reverse complement strand
AACTACAACATTTATTCAATAGTCAATATAATACGCTAACCTATAGGTGGTTATGATTTTTTATATCAAACACATTAAAATTTACTTTCCTAAAAAAGCGATCCGATAGCTATCGGGTTTATGAAACTCTTTTTAGGAAAGTAAATTGTGGTTGTTACAGAAAAAATAATAGCTATAGAGCGTAAAAACGCCCTAATTATACTGCTACTTATTGTTTTCTAATACGTAATCTAATACTTTTTTCATTAAATGTACTCTATCCTTACCACGTACATTATGTTTGTGCATTGGATAGGTGAAAAAGTCTAATTGTACTTCTTTTTTAACGGCTTCCTGTAATAGTATCATACTGTGTTGTGGCACCACCACATCATCTATACTACCATGAATTAACAATAATTTTCCTTTTAAATTTTTTAAATATTCTCCTACTCTTGCTGTTTTGTAACCTTCAGGGTTTTCTTGTGGAGTATCCATATAGCGCTCTCCGTACATTACTTCATAATACTTCCAATCGGTTACAGGACCTCCCGCTACACCTGTGGTAAATACATTGGGGTAACGTAATAATAATGAACTGGTTACAAAACCTCCGTAAGACCAACCGTGTACGGCTATTTTATTACCATCTATATACGGTAATGTTTTTAAATGATTAATACCTATTATTTGATCTTCCATTGCAGCTATGCCTGCTTTACGGTGTATGATACTTTCAAATGCAAACCCTCTATTGGCAGATCCTCTATTGTCTAATGTATACACGATATACTCTTTTTGTGTTGCCAACCATTGCATCCATAAGCGTGAACCGCCTAACCATGAGTTGGTAATCATTTGTGCGTGTGTACCACCATAAACATATACCAATACTGGATATTTTTTTGTAGCGTCAAAATTTGCTGGTTTTATGATACGAGTATATAAATCAAAACCATCTTTTGATTTTAAGGTTTCATATTCAGTTTTTCCAATTTTATAATTTTGTAACGGATTATCTGCTGTAAAAATAGTTTTTGAAGTTCCGTTTATTACATTCGTAATCTTTATTTTACGTGGTGTATTAAAATTACTATAGTTATCAATAATATAGTTACCGTTTAACTGCGCATGATGTGTACCGTTATCTATCGTAATTTTTGCGGCATAACCAGTTGCTATATTTATACGGTATATATGTGTTTCTCTACCATCTTTACCTGTTGCTGTTACCAATACATTTTTATTTGTGTTATCAAACCCTAAAATAGATTTGATTACAAATTTAAAATGGGTAATTTGTGTAGCGTCTGCTTTTTTGGTGTTGTATAAGTATAGGTTTTTAAATCCGCCTTTTTCACTTAGCCACAAAAATTCAGTTTTACTACTCGGTAAAAATACGGCATCATTTTCGGGTTCTACCCAACGGTTATTACTTTCCTCTAAAAGGGTTCGTGTTTTTTTACCATTTTTGATGTTATATAGGTTCAAATCATAATGATTTTGATTCCTATTTACTTCTGCTACCAATAGTTGCTTTTCATCTGGTGTCCATGATAAATTAGTTAGGTAATGTTCATCGGTAGTATCAATATTTAAATAGGTAGTTGTACCTTTTGTAACATTATACACTCCAATTTTTGCTTGCTCACTACCTTGACCTGCCATTGGGTATTTTATTTCTTTTACAGTTGCTGGATAGGTTGTTACATTTACTATAGGGTATGTACCCACATTAGTTTCATCTTTTTGATAAAAAGCAATATAATTACCTTTTGGTGACCAGAATATCCCTTTTGAAATCCCGAATTCATACCTATGTATTGCTTGACCTGCGGTAATATTTTTATCTGTAAAATTGGTAATTGCTTTTTTAGCATTGGTTGAAGTTGCTATATATAAATTATTGTCAATGGTATAGGCTACTGCTCCTGTTTTTTGATTAAAAATACTGTTTGAGGCTTCTTTAGCTACGGTGGTTTTACGTACTATTTGGTGCTTTTTATAGTCATACACATTAAAGGTGTTTCCTACTTTAAAGGTCATTAATCCGTTTTTAATATTAGATAAACGTGGTAAACGTTTTACGGATGGAAATGCGGCTTGAAAATCAGCCAATGTAATTTTCACTTCAGTATTTTTCTTAATATTTTTAAGAATATATGCATCGTTTTCTTGGTAACAATACGTAGCATTGTCTGCCCATTGCAGTGCTTTCATACTTTTAGGGTACAATCCTTTACTGTAGCCTAAAACAGCTGTTTCTAAAGTTAATTCTTTTTGTTGTGCGTGTAACGAACCTAAAAATAGTACGCCAATTAGGATTATAATTTTTTTCATATCAATCTTCCATAAAAACGGAAGTCTCTTTTTTTTAATTATTATTTTGGAGTAAATATAAGCAATTTAAACCCTTATTATAAAAGTGAGCAGAAGATTTTACACTTATTTAACAGATATCGTATACGCATCAGGTTATTTTCATATTGTAATATTAAATCTGTTAAACAAAAAAATCCATCTTAAAACTTAAGATGGATTTTATGTTATTTGATAAAAGTATAGTTTAATTACCGCCTTCTATAATGATATTATCATATGTTAGGTATTCATTTCCAGCCCAATTTTGGCCTGTAATTCTAATTTTCAAAAATGTACCTGATAATCCGGAAACAGAAACGGTACTATCCGGAAAAACATTACCTGCCCCTGGTGGTGGTGGTGGTGATGCCACCAAAGTATGATG
>CAZSQD010000241.1:0-2768 GCA_964608925.1 uncultured Kordia sp. | reverse complement strand
ATGTTTCTTCTTAAAAACAGAAACTTCTATTACCAACTCGTTATCAATTAAATACGTATTTATAATTGGCTCCTTTTCAGTGATTAAAACTTTAAAATCTCGTTTCAATACGTTTATCAACAACTTATTATCAAGCTTATCTATTACAAAGTTAACTTTAAAATCATTTTTAAAATAGGTGAAATCAAATATTTTATTTCCCATTTCAGTTGTAAAAACTACTCTATGCTCCTCTTTACCAATTTTTTTTACAATAAAAACACCTCCAAAAGTAGTATCATAAATTGTAATATTTGCACGATACACATAATCTATTTCTGAATTTGAAAAATAGTGATTTATAATCGGATTTTTTGATGATTCCGCTTCTAAAACAGAAATAAAATTATTATGCTTAGGGTAGGTTGTACATCCCATTAACACAATAAGTAAACTAATTAATAAATACCGCATCTAATAAAGGTGTGTTTACTTTTCTATTCTTAAATATAATTTGAGTATAATCTCCTGATGGTTCTATCATTTTAACCTCTACTACTTCACCCGAAGTGCTAAAAAGAATTTGAAAATTACTAATATACTTTATCAATTTTTTGTTTTTAGGCTTAAAATTAACTTCACTTTTATTACCCTTTATAAAATAGGTGATTTCAAATTCTTCTTCATTAAACATATCCCCTTTTACACTGCTTATGATTAATTGATTTAGCCGTTTAAACAACTTACTAGAACTCAAATCTACATCACTTTTTTTACCTTCGTCATTGATATATAATTTTTCATCTTTAAAAATAACTGCATATTGAAAAGGAGTTACATACGCCCATTTTACCATATTTGGCGATTTAAAAGCTAATTTACCACTTGATTCTATGTCATTTGCTAAAAAATCTAAATGCTTATATTGTACAAAGTCACT
This sequence comes from uncultured Kordia sp., assembly GCA_964608925.1. Classification (GTDB taxonomy): domain Bacteria; phylum Bacteroidota; class Bacteroidia; order Flavobacteriales; family Flavobacteriaceae. The sequence continues at coordinate 1,849 of CAZSQD010000241.1, read as the reverse complement.
CACTATTGTTTTTGTGATTGCGGCTTGCTCTTTCACTTTTTTTCTTAAAACATTTGATTCAGTAGTACTCATTTTAGTTTGAGAATATCCAACTGAACATAGTATTAGGAATATGTAAATAAATTTAGGCATAGGCTTTTATTTTAAATAATTGATCAATGGTTACAGACGCTATTTTTTTCTGTTTTAGAAATATCAATAACTGTTCCAAAACTTTCAATGATTTTTCACTACTATCATGTAACAAAACCACATCTCCTTTTTTTAGGTTATTAGTTATTCTTTTTAAAATTACTTTTTCACTTCTATTGGTCGTATCTAATGAACGTTTATTCCACCCTATTGATTGTAATTTTAGTTCTGCTACTGCTCTTTTTATGCGTGGATTAGTTACACCAAAAGCAGGACGGTATAGTTTCATTTTTAATCCTGAAGCATTATAAGCTATAGCTGTTGTTTCTCTTAATTCCGATAACACTTCTTTTGTTTTTAAAATGCCGAAATTATGAGCATGATTATAGGTGTGATTCCCTACTGTATGCCCTTCTGCTATTATTTGATTAAAAACATTTGGGAACTGTACTATATTTTTTCCAATACAAAAAAAAGTAGCTTTTTGATTATATTTAGCTAATAACATTAATGTTTTTAGGGTAAACTCAGGGTGTGGCCCATCATCAAATGTAATTGCTATTTGGTTTTTAATGGTTTTGGGGTTAGAATTTAACGATATCAAATGATAATTCCACTGTATTAATCCTGAACCAGATGCTGTGAACACAAACCAAATTAATACTATCCCTAAAAGGTACCATAAGGTAGTTTCTATAAAAAAATGTAATAAAACAATCATGATTGCAGTCGCAATTGCTAAAACATTTATGGTTGCAAATTTTAACATTTACGCAATAAGGTTAAGCTATGATTTTCTCCTCTATATTGGTTATATAACAATACATTTTTAATAGCATTAATTTTAATAGCATTAATTTTTGTAACTGCTGGTACTGTTTGTGTTTTTAATATTTTAGCACCTAACCAAAACCCAAAAGAGGACGCTGTATTAAACTCCCCCGATAAGTGTTTATAATAAATTTGCTGAGTATTATTAAAAATACCCAATTGTAGTTGTTGATAGTACTTATCAAAATCAACATCTCCATTATTTCCTAAAACCACACAGTCTATTGAGTTGATTTCAATATTATTTTGTTTTAAAAATGTAGCTATTGCTGTTTCTGTTTTATTTAATGTATTATAGGTTTCTATAGCCACAATTTCAGCATAACTGGCTTCTTTTTTTTCATTAGAAAGCACAAAAAAGTTTGCTCCTTCACTAAAAACAGCACCTTTGCTTGTTGAGTTTAATAAATTTGAAGTATCTATAATACCTTCTTTAATATGACCTACTAATTTATGTAACTCTGTAGTATCTGGACCTAATTCATCTACACCTCCTACTAAAATATTAGTAGCTTCATTATTTTCTAATTGTAATTTTGCATCTAATACACTTGACTCAAAAGAAATACTTGAATGTACATAAGTAAAGTTATATCCTTTACATTTTATACCTAATGCTATTTGCCCACCAACAGTATTATGTGTAGACTGAATAAATGCTGTTGGAGTTAAGTATTGTTCTTTATCATTTATAATTTTACTTAAAAACTTTTCTGAATCACGCACACACCCCATTCCTGTACCCGTAATTATAGCATCTACATTTTCTAAACCTGCGTCTGCAAGGGCAATTTTAGAAGCTACTACTCCCATTTTTATACCTTTTGCCATACGACGCGCAGCAGCTGGCGGATATAGCCGTCAGTTCGGCCGATACAGCACGTCT
>CAZSQD010000240.1:0-2828 GCA_964608925.1 uncultured Kordia sp. | reverse complement strand
ATTCCCCTGCTGCCGCCTGTATAAAATAGTGTTTGTTACTGCTCTTCCGATTCCTATCGGAATGTAACGAGTAGCGGTTTGAGTGAGTAAACAAAACAAATATAAAAGTAAAAAACTCCAATAGAAATATTGGAGTTTTTTTGTTATTCTGATCGTAGTGGAAGAATCACATAAGTAGCTCACACAAACAAATTAAGCAAACCCACGGTTATGCAATTTCTCCTAATGTTGAAATGACCATACTTATATGTATAGAACATTTTTATTAACTCATTTCAGCAACAAGTTCTTCACTTTTTATAGGAGTAGCTTCAACATCTTCCTGTCTATCAAATAACGGAAAAACATCCATAATTGGAGATTCTAATATGGCAGGTATAGTATAGTCACCCATTGTATCTTTCATAGCTAAAGTGGTGTTGTCAAAAGCTTCTTTTACATCATTGGCTTGTACCAATAAATACATATTGGTTTTGCGTTCTTTACCACTTTCTTCATCATAAGCAGTTAGTGCTACTTTGCACTTAAACCATCTATCGGAATTTTCTACGGGGTGAATTTCAGCAAAATTGGCTACTTTTATATTGGTAATTTTAAATTCGTCACTAATGTACATTGCCATTTGCTCGTTTATTCTTGCTTCTGCTTCGGTAAACGATAAGGCGTCTACTAAATAGGGTTCAGTTACCAAACTCTGTTTTCCGGTTTCATCTTCTTTACGGTATTTTATTTTACATTCGTACCAAATTGGGCTCATAGGTTTTTGTTTTTTTTTAGAAAAGCAAATATAAGTTTTCCTTGTACTTGTAAAATAAATTAGTGCAATAGATATTAACAAATTGATGCAAACTCTAAATGTGAAGACTCTGCGTTAGTGCGAAAACGGATTATCCTTTTTAGGGAGTAATGTTGTGTTTTGTAGCTTTTAAAAAGCGATTGTATGAGCTATTTTAAAGGCTAACAAAACCACATTAAAAACAAAAAAGATAGGAGTTGTAGCGCGTTAAAACGCCCAAATTAATTTGAGCATAATTTAACGTAATCAGTATGTAAAATCATGCAATCACTTATTTTGCAACTGGTATGTGCTAGACTGTGCGAAATAACACTATATTTGCGGTTGATAAGAAATGTTGCTAATTTTTAGATAGACATTTCTACTAAAAAACAAATATGACATTTAAAGATTTAGGATTATCTGAAGCGATACTTAAAGCCGTTTCAAAAAAAGGATATACCAACCCATCACCCATACAAGAAAAAGCAATCCCGTTAGTTTTACAAGGTAAAGATGTATTAGCATCTGCCCAAACAGGAACAGGTAAAACAGCAGGTTTTACGTTACCGATGTTGCACAATTTAGCAGCGCAAAACAAATGGAAAAGGCGCCCAATACGAGCATTGGTATTAACACCAACGCGCGAATTAGCTGCCCAGGTATATGAAAATGTACGTGAATATAGTGAGTTTTTAGACATTAGAAGCACCGTAATTTTTGGAGGCGTAAATGCAAAACCACAAATACGAACCTTACGTGAAGGCGTAGATATTTTAGTAGCTACACCAGGGCGTTTATTAGATTTAGAAAACCAAAATGCATTATCATTAGGTAAAGTAGAAATTTTAGTTTTAGATGAAGCTGACCGTATGTTAGATATGGGTTTCTTGCGCGATATTAAAAAAGTATTGAGTTTGGTGCCAAGAGAAAAGCAAACTTTATTGTTTTCGGCAACGTTTTCAAAAAAAATTAAAGAGTTGGCTAACAACATTATGTTTCGCCCAGTTTTAGTAGAAGCAGAACCAGAAAATAGTACTGCCGAAAAAGTAATACAACGCGCCATACGTGTTGATAAAGATAAGAAAAATGAATTGTTAATCAAATTGATTAACGAAGGTAATTGGAAGCAAGTATTGATTTTTACGCGTACTAAGCACGGTGCAAACCGCTTGTGTGAAAAATTAAAGAAAGCTAATATTTCGGCTGCTGCCATACACGGTAATAAAAGTCAGAATGCGCGTACCAAAGCATTGGAAGGGTTTAAAAAGAATTCAATACGTGTGTTAGTAGCTACGGATATTGCAGCTCGTGGGTTAGATATACCGTTATTGCCACACGTTGTAAATTATGAATTACCAAATATCCCTGCTGATTATGTGCACCGTATAGGTCGTACAGGTAGAGCAGGAGCAAGTGGTGAGGCTTTGTCATTAGTTTGTGCGGAAGAGCGTGATTATTTACGTGATATTGAAAAATTATTAGGCGAAAAAATAGTAACCGAAATATTAGAGGGTTTTGAACTTACTGAAAGTTTAGCAAGTAGTAAACCCGCATCTCGCCAACAAGGTGGAGGGCGTGGTAACTCGCGTAATTCTGGTGGTGGAAATAAGAAGAAATCTTCAGGAAATAGAAACACAAGTAACGCAACCAATAGTGGGCGTAACCGTAGCAAAAGTTCACGTAATACAAACAGTAATAGAAGGTAATTAAGTATGGAAACGCAACCTAATAATCCGTTACATGGAGTAAAATTAGCTCAAATTTTAGATGATTTAGTTGATTATTATGGATGGGAGCACTTGGGGTTTGTCATTAAAATTAATTGTTTTAATAGCAATCCTACCATAAAATCAAGTTTAAAATTTTTACGTAGAACCCCGTGGGCAAGAGATAAAGTAGAGCATTTATATTTGAAAATGATTACCAAAAAATAAATTGAATACTATAAGTTACAGCCATAAAAAAAGCCTCAATTTTTAAATTGAGGCTTTTTTATTTGCAAGATTCAAGTCACAAATGCAACTTTTGGGTTAAACAATAATTTATTCAT
>CAZSQD010000239.1:0-2830 GCA_964608925.1 uncultured Kordia sp. | reverse complement strand
TGATAGTTCCGAATGAGCCGCCTCTTAAAACTGTAATTGTTGCTTTTCCAGTTGTTGAATTTTCAAAACCATCCGTAACCGCACCTACCATTTTACTTTGTGATACCATACCACTAATAATATGTAATTTCATTGCCATTGGAGCATTTGCATTGATAATTGTATTGGCGTCAGATGATTTTGTTTGTACATATAAACCACCTGCATATAGATCCATCCATAACTTTTCACGCATTCCTGCACCGTTTAAGTCCATTGACTCCCCTGACAAGGTTATTGTGTTTGGCAATGTAACATCACCTACTTTAGTTTGTGCTGTTGTAAAATTTGCGCTCATTATAATTGCTAATACAAGTAAAATCTTTTTCATTTTTTTTATTTTTAAATTAATTATTAAGTTTTAAAACCACTTTTAAACTTTATTGGTATTCTTCTCAACTACTTTAGCTGATTTTAATCTTAAACTTCTTAATGCTGCATTTAACTCATAACCTAACAATAATATGTTCGAGTTTAGCCAAATATACAACATCAATATTAAAATGGCTCCTATTGAACCGTATAACTCATTATACTGTGCGAAATTTTCTACATAAACTCCAAATAAATAGGTAGTTACCAAAAATAATATGGTTGACAATACTGCGCCTGCTGTAAAATATTTTTTTGTGTTTTTTTCTGCTGACCCAAAATAATAAAACATAGCAATAACGGTATAAAACATAACTGTAAATATGATGTATTTTGCTACTGTTACTCCTATTAAATCACTTTCTATTAATCCGTGATCGGTTAAGTTTTGCACTACATACGCCTCTACAATTGGTATTGCTATTACGGTTAAAAACAAAAACAATGCCAAAAGCAAGGCTACTCCAAATGCAATAATATATTGCTTGATAAAATTATAATTGATTTTAGTATGATACGATTCCTGAAACCCACTAAACAATGCATTTACGCCGTTTGCCATTAAAAACATGGAAAAGAAAAATGAAGTAGATAGTAACCCCCCGCGTTTTTTTTCAAAAATATTTGCAGTGGTGTTTTGAAAAACATCTAACGTATTGGGTGGGAAAACACTTTCTAAAAAGGGTAAAAAATCTTCTTGATAATCTATAAACGGCACATAAGGCAATAGGTTAATTACAAAAAGTAAAAATGGAAATAATGCCATAAAAAAACTGTAGGAAATAGAGCCTGCACGCGTAGTCAATGCTCCTTTTACAATGCCACGAGTATACATTTCTAACACTTCAAACAATGATAAGCCTTCTAAACCTGGTATTTTAATGGCTTTTAAAATATCAAATAAAAAATGTATCATTCGTAAACCGAACAATTTAAGGCTATTTATTGTGTTTTTTAGCATCTATTATACCGCTTTTAAGCTTAAATCTAAATTATAAACCGAATGTGTTAATGCTCCTGACGAAATATAATCTACTCCGCAATTGGCGTATTCACGTGCTGTTTTTTCATTAATTCCTCCAGATGATTCTGTCAAGCATTTATCACCTATTAAAGTGACTGCTTTTTTAGTGTTTTCATAATTAAAGTTATCTATTAAAATACGATACACACCACCAACACTCAATATTTTTTCTATTTCTTCTAAATCACGTGCTTCAACAATAATTTTTAAATCTTTATCATTTTCTTTTAAATAGGCTTTTGTTTTTTCAATAGCTTTTACTACACCTCCTGCAAAATCAATATGATTGTCTTTTATCATAATCATATCATACAACGCAAACCTATGGTTTACGCCACCGCCTATTTTAACTGCCCATTTTTCAAGGGCACGAATTCCTGGTGTCGTTTTGCGAGTATCTAAAATTTGTGTTTTAGTACCTTCCAATAAATCAACAAACAGTTTTGTTTTAGTTGCAATTGCACTCATACGCTGCATTGCATTTAATACTAAACGCTCTGCTTTTAAAATACTTTGTGAGTTTCCTGTAACATAAAAAGCAATGTCGCCATATTTTACTAGAGCACCATCTTCTATTAAGGTTTCAATTTTTAAATTGGCATCAACATATGCAAATACTTGTTTTGCAAATTCAACACCTGCTAAAATACCGTTATCTTTCACCAATAACTTCGCTTTACCTGTAGCATCTTTAGGAATACAAGATAATGAGGTGTGATCACCATCTCCTACATCTTCACGGATGGCATTGGCTATAATTAAATCTATTTCGGTATTAAATTGTTTTGCTGAAATCATCTATTCTGTATTTATTTCTAACAAAAATATAAAAAAGGTTTATTTTTGAGCTACTAATTTTCAGATAACATTTATGCAAATTAAATTAATAGCAATAGGAAAAACCGATGACAAGCAATTAATTGCACTCATAGAACGCTATGAGAGCCGTTTAAAACATTATATAAAGTTTAGTTTTGATATCATCCCAGATATTAAAAATGTAAAAAACTTATCTAAAAAACTACAAAAAGAGAAAGAAGGTGAGCTTATTTTAAAAAAAATAGCCAATACAGATGTTTTGGTTTTGTTAGATGAAAAGGGCAAAGACTTTACATCCGTAGGGTTTTCTGATTACCTACAAAAGAAAATGAATGCAGGTATCAAGCAATTAATTTTTGTAATTGGTGGGCCTTATGGTTTTTCTGAAGCCATCTATAAAAAAGCACAAGGGAAAGTATCATTTTCTAAAATGACATTCTCCCATCAAATGATTCGTCTTTTTATTGTAGAACAAATTTACAGAGGTTTTACTATTTTAAAAAACGAACCGTATCATCATCAGTAGGTAGTAGGTAGTAGGTAGTAGGTAGTAGGTAGTAGGTAGTAGGTAGTAGG
>CAZSQD010000238.1:0-2862 GCA_964608925.1 uncultured Kordia sp. | reverse complement strand
CTAATAATCCACTGGTGTCCTTATCAATACGGTGTACTAAACCTGGGCGATCATTAGAATTTTTTGGTAAATTATCAATATGATAAATTAATCCGTTTAATAAAGTACCACTGTAATTACCATGACCAGGATGTACTACCATACCTGCAGGTTTGTTTACTACCAAAAGGGTATCGTCTTCATAAACAATATCCAAACCTAAATCTTCACCAACCAATAATTGCTCATATGGTGGATGTGCCAAACGTACTTTTACAACATCGTCTGGTTTTACTTTAAAGTTTGATTTTACAATTTTATCATTAACAAAAATACAGCCTTCTTTTGCGGCTTGTTGTATTTTATTACGAGTAGCGTTTTCAATAAAATTCATTAAAAATTTATCAACACGCAAAGGCTCTTGACCTTTACTGGCTACAAATGAAAAATGCTCGTATAAATCGTCTTCGGGTTTATTATCTACTGTGTGTTCTTGCATATTATTGTGGCACCTCTGTTGGTGCAGTATTTTCGTTTGTATTATTTTGCGAATAATTTAATTTACCATCTCCTAAAACTAAATCAATAGTAGAAGTATAAGGTAATTTATCGCCTTTTTTTATTGTTTTTTTATTATGTTGTAAGCCTAAAACTGCATTTTTTGCAAAATGGGGTTTAAAAGTTGTTTTTCCTATTTTAAAACCAATAGCTTTTAAAGTACTAATGGCTTGTCGTTTGGTTTTGTTAATTAGGTTTGGTATTTTTACTAAACGATATTCCGATTTGTTAACGTTTACATATATTTTTCGTCCTGCTTTTACTTTAGCATTTGCTTGTGGGTTTTGCTCAACAATAGCTTCTTTTGGGTATTTAGGGTTGTAGTCTTTGTACTCAATGTCACCTAAAACTAAATCACGTTCCGCTAATAATTCCTTTACAATTTCCATTTTTTTACCTACCAAATTAGGTACATCTCTAAAATCGTCATGATTTGTGGTGCTCGCTAACCATTGTGAAAAGGCAAAAAGTAATACTAAAAATACAATAACGGCAATACCAATTTGTTTTAAAAAGGTTTTACTAAATAAAAATTTTAACAGCTTCATATCTTTTTTATTAATTTACAAATATAATAATAGTATTTTTGTTATAACGCTTAACAAGTAAAGGATTACAAACTAATTTTAAGATACCATTTTTATGAAGAAAAATATTGCCATCATTATGGGAGGATATTCTACCGAATTTGAAATTTCTATTCAATCCGGTAACGTTGTCTATCAGCATATAATAGAAAAATACAATGCCTATTGTGTGCATATTTTAAATGATAAATGGGTGGTGGTTTTAAATAATGGAGAAGAATTTTTTATAGATAGAGCTGATTTTTCAGTAACCATAAAAGGAGAGAAGATAATATTTGATTGCGTGTTTAATACGGTACATGGTACTCCAGGAGAAGATGGGCATATGCAAGCATATTTTGCCTTACTAAATATACCACAAACCAGTTGTAACCTGTATCAGGCTGCATTAACGTTTAATAAACGCGATACGCTATCAGTATTGAAACCGTATGGAATACCCATGGCAAAATCAGTATTTTATAATAAGGGGGAAGCAATTAATGAAGATGGGATTGTTGAAAAATTAGGATTACCGTGTTTTATAAAAGCCAATAGAGCAGGAAGTAGTTTTGGAATTACTAAAGTGTATAAAAAAGAAGCAATTAAAAAGGCTATTGATGTTGCTTTACAAGAAGATGATGAGGTATTAATGGAATCTTTTTTAGATGGCATAGAAGTTTCGGTAGGAGTAATTACTTATCAAGGAAAAATAAAAGTATTGCCCGTAACGGAAATTGTAAGTGATACTGATTTTTTTGATTACAAGGCAAAATACGAAGGCTTATCACAAGAAATTACACCGGCTCGTATTACCAAAACGCAAGCAGAAGAAGTAAGTGCATTGGCAAAAAAGATATATGAAGTATTAAATATGACGGGGTTTAGCCGTTCGGACTTTATTTTTCATAACGGGAAAGCGCATTTTATTGAAATAAATACCAATCCAGGTTTATCAGAAATGAGTATCTTACCGCAGCAAGCTAATTGTGCAAACATTTCACTTACAGAGTTATTTACGGATGTGATTGAAGAAACAATAGAAACGAACAAAACATTTAAAATATGATTTTTTACGGCTCAAAAGCATCTACTATTAAAGACGGACAAATAAACAATGTTACTTGCCCAGATTGTGAAACACAAACCAGTATGCATTATGCTATTTTTGGTAAGTATGCACATGTATATTGGATACCGTTATTTCCGATGGGAAAAACTGCTGTTTTAGAATGTAATCATTGTAAAAAAACAAATTACGCTAAAGATTTACCAGAAGAGATTAAACGTAAATTTATGCGTGAAAAAGAAGGAGTACGAGCTCCAATCTGGAACTTTGCAGGATTAGGAGTTATTGGTGCTATTATTTTATTTGGCATGTATACCAACAGCCAAACAAAGGCTTCCGAAAAAGAATATATTAACCAACCAAAAATTGGGGATACCTATTATATGGGATCCAGTGTAGGAAACTATTCATCTGCCATTATAACAAAAATTGAAAAGGATTCGGTTTATGTATTGGTTAACAATTATGAAGTAGATAGAAGGAGTGATGTAGATGAAATTGATATTGATGAAAACTATACCGATGCGTATGAAGTATATGCTAAAAAGGATTTGATTAATATGTACAGTAATAAAAATATTTACGAAATTAATAGAGATTAATCGCGGGGAATTTTAATAACCTATCTTTATTTTAAAATAATTGAATATATGAAAAGAGCCGTATTTCCAGGGTCGTTTGATCCCATAA
>CAZSQD010000237.1:0-2882 GCA_964608925.1 uncultured Kordia sp. | reverse complement strand
GAATCCACTTTTGTTATTTCTAAATTATAAAGTCTATTTATTATTATTAATCCACTTTACAGCCTCATTAAAACTATTAAAAATTTGATTTTTAGGAACTAAATCAGGTATAATATCTATTTTTTCTAATAAATATTGAGGTTGTTTAAGCACCTCTACAAATAAAACTGTTTTACCACTTTGCACCAAATCAACTAAAGCATCTTCCAATGCGTATAATCCTGATTGATCAATGTATTGCATACGCCCCATTCTAATAATAATGGTAGATGCTGTTTCTGGAATTTGTTTCATGAGTTGTTGAAAATCACTGGTAGACCCAAAAAACAAAGGCCCTTTAATGTGTTTTATAAACACTGCTTTTTTCAACTCTTCAGGAAAGTTAGCTTCATCACCCCAAGCTTCTTCTTCTAATAAAGATTTCACATCAGATCTTTTTGCGGTTAAATCACCTATTTTTTTCATAAACATTAAGGAAGCTATAACCAAGCCAATACCTACTGCATATACCAAGTTCCATACAGATGATAACACTAAAACAACTAACATAATTGCAACTTCAGGTTTTGGCATTTTAGGTATTGCTTTTAACCCTTTGTAATCCATTACTCCAATACCTACAGTAATTAAAATTCCTGCTAAAACGGCTGCTGGTATTTGAGAAGCTATTGGACCCAATGCCAAAAGAATAATCAATAATAATATGCCTGCAAACATACCAGACAGTCTTGTTTTCCCACCTGCATTAATATTAACTACGGTTCTAATAGTTGCTCCAGCTCCAGGAATACCTCCAAAAATTGCTGCAATACTATTTCCAATTCCTTGACCAATTAACTCCTTATTGGGTTTGTGTTTTGTTTTAGTCATATTATCTGCCACAACAGAGGTCAATAAAGAATCAATAGCTCCTAAAAGCGCTAATGTTAAAGCCGTAAAAATAAAGGGCGAAATATTACTAAAACTAAAATCTGAAAAAATACTTAAATTAGGAATCGGTAAGCCACTGGGTATTTCCTCAATAGGTCTATAGTTTAATTTAAACCCTATTGCGATACCTGACATTACTAAAAGTGCAACCAAAGTACTGGGTACTTTTTTAGTAATAAACTTAAAACCATAAATGATTAAAATGGTTCCTAATGCCAAAATTAACTCCAACCAATTAATGTTTTGTAAAGCACGTGGCAATACTTTTATAGCACCAATTACTCCAGAAGCCTCTTTACTGGCTAATGTTTGTGATTCTTTTAAAATTTGATTTGGCGTAATATGATTTGCTCTTTTTATGGTTTCGGTAAAATCATCAATTACCAAAATTCCCTCGCCTGCTTCATCTTTTAAAATATTTTCTAAAATAATTTCCTCTGCTTGCGGTTTAAATTGTGTTACAAAAGCTTCATCTTCTTTTGGGTAATATCCTATAGAAGGTAGTATTTGCGTGACCAAAATAATGACTCCAATAGCTGTCATAAAACCAGATACTACAGGGTACGGAATGTATTTAATATATTTTCCTAAACCAATAAACCCAAGTGCTACTTGCATTAACCCTGCCAATAAAAACACGGTTAAAATTGCTGGCATTGCTTTGGTTACATCACCATCAGACGCTGCAATAATACCTGCAATAACTACCATACTTACAGCAGTCATTGGAGCGGTTGGTCCCGAAATTTGAGTATTTGTACCTCCAAAAAGAGCTGCAAAAAAACTAACAAAAATAGCGCCGTATAATCCTGCGCTTGGACCCAAACCAGAACTTACCCCAAAGGCTAATGCTAAGGGTAAAGCAACAATACCTGCGGTAATACCACCAAATAAATCGCCTTTGAAATGTTTGAAATTGAATAATTTATTCATAATTATTTATAAATTTAAAATGAGAAAGAGCATTTTTCATCTCTTTTTTTGATTTATTTTATTTACTCGTAAAAAGTAACACTTCCTATGTTAACATCATACATTGCACCTACTATCAGTAATTGATTTTTATCTTCTAATTCGCATAATATTGGGCTATGATTGCGTATATTATCTATAGTAAATTGTACATTTTTTAACGCAACATCATTTACAAAATCTATATTTTCAGAAGTACGTTCACTTGCTAAATTTGGAGTTTTTATTGCTTCAACTGCAGGGTTAATTTTATTAATTAATGCAGTTAAATTTCCTAATTTTACGTGATCACAAGCGCCTTTTATAGCACCACAACTGGTATGTCCTAAAACTATAATTAACTTTGTTCCTGCTAATTCACAAGCAAACTCCATACTTCCTAATATATCTTCGTTTGAGATATTACCTGCTACACGAACGCTAAAAATATCCCCCCACTCCTTGGTCAAAAACCAATTCGGCAGGTACTCTTGAGTCAATACAGCTCAAAATGGTTGCGAACGGAAATTGCCCACTAGAAGTATCATTTACTTGTTCTAAAAGGTTTCTATTAGCCTTTAAATTTTGTTGAAATCGTTGATTTCCTTCCTTCAAAAAATCTAATGATTTTTGAGGGGTCATTGTTGCTTGTGTTTCTTTTGTATGTGCTTTCATTATTACATATAAAGTTACATCCTCATTAAAAATGAAGATTGTTATTTAAATTAAACGGAAAACTATATCTGTAATTCTGGAGGAGGAAGTTGTATTTTTAAAGCGTAGGATGAGTTGCTTTCAATATAATCAACCACAACTTGTGCGGAGGGCTCTTTAAATAATATTTCAGAGGATTGCGTATTAAAAAAAAGTTGTTTTTCTTGAACGTCTTCAACTTCTTCGCCATCAAGATCATCAATATCTTGAGGAGTGCTTTCTTTTTCATCGTCATTATTAAAAACCTCAACAGCGGTCCATATTGATAAAAATAGCTGGGTAGGTAA
>CAZSQD010000236.1:0-2891 GCA_964608925.1 uncultured Kordia sp. | reverse complement strand
AGGGTTTACTCAAGCAGAGGCAGAAAGTTTTTATTATTTCACAATTAATGCTGCTTCTGCGGATGATATATATTGGATGACAGATGCAGAAATTGAACAATATAAGATTACTAAAGAATAGTTGACTAACAAAAATACAATCGAGTAAACGGCTGACGGTAAAATAACCGTCAGTGCGTTTCTCATTCTATCAAGCGTACAAATCTCGTACTAGAGAGTCGCTAATCAAATATGTAACCGTTAAGCGAGCCTTCTTTAAGCACTCCGTTAAAAAGCACCCTAACAACCTTTTTAATCAAAAAGTATATAAAACATTGCACAAGTAAAACACTTATGCTATCTTAGTTATTGTAACCGCAATTAGACGATAGATTATGACTGATTTAGAGATAGAACAAGAAAACAAAGCCATAGCGGCAGAGTACCGTAATTTACTACGTATAAGTTATCAAACCCTAAGTGCAGAAGATAAAAAACTCATCCGCTTAGCATTTGACACTGCGGTAGATGCTCATAAGGAGCAACGCCGTAAAAGTGGTGAAGCCTACATATTTCACCCTATTGCAGTGGCTAAAATAGTAGCTTCGGAAATTGGTTTAGATGCCACTTCTATTGCCGCTGCCCTACTCCATGATGTTGTTGAAGATACTGACTATACCTTAAATGACATGGAGCAATTGTTTGGGGAAACCGTAGCACGTATTGTAGCTGGGTTAACCAAAATATCTCGTTTAAAAAAAGATACCGATGTCTCCTTACAAGCTGAAAATTTTCGTAAAATGTTGCTTACGCTACACGAAGATGTACGCGTAATTATTATCAAAATTGCCGATAGATTGCACAACATGCAAACTATGGATGCAATGCGACCAGACAAGCAAGTAAAAATAGCTTCAGAAACCCTATATATTTACGCACCTCTTGCGCATCGTATGGGACTGTACAATATTAAAACTGAACTGGAAGATTTAAGTTTAAAATATACTGAACCTGAAGTTTACAACTCTATACTTGACAAAATAATAGATTCAAAAGAAGAACAAAAAACATATATTAAGCAATTTAATGATTCATTACGAGAAAGCTTAACTACTGAACATATTGAATATGAAATAAAAGGACGACCAAAATCTATCTTTTCCATTCGTAAAAAGATGCTCAAACAAGGGGTTACTTTTGAAGAAGTATATGATAAATTTGCGGTACGTATTGTTTATAATTGTCCTCCAAAAGATGAAAAATTTATTGCTTGGAAAATTTATTCTATTGTAACTGATAATTACCGTCCCAACCCTACACGTTTACGAGATTGGATTTCCTCACCAAAATCTACAGGATATGAAGCCCTACACATTACCGTAATGGGTCCCAAAGGACGTTGGGTTGAAGTACAAATACGCTCACACCGCATGAATGAAATTGCTGAAAAAGGATATGCAGCACATTATAAATACAAACAAGGAAAAGAAAAAGATAGCGGCTTAGACATGTGGCTAGCAAAACTACAAGAAGTACTCGAAAACCCCGAAACCAATGCTGTTGATTTTGTAGAGCAATTTAAACTCAACCTCTACGCTAAAGAAATATATATATTTACCCCAAAAGGCGATTTAAAATCGTTACCAAAAGGCGCAACACCATTAGATTTTGCTTTTAGCATACACACACAAATAGGCTTAAAAACAAGAGGCGCAAAAGTAAATGGTAAATTAGTCCCTTTAAGTAGCACATTAAAAAGTGGTGATCAAGTAGATATTATTACTTCTGAAAACAGTAAACCCAATGCCAATTGGCTAGATTATGCCACAACTGCAAGAGCAAAAAGTAAAATAAAAGCAGCTTTAAATGATGATAAAAAAGAAATTGCATTAGAAGGAAAAGAAATATTAAAACGAAAATTAAGACAATTAAAAATCACCTTTAATGAAAGTGTTTTAAATGATTTAGTAGTGTTTTTTGGTTTCAAAACCAGTCAAGATTTGTTTTATCGCGCAGGTTTAGGCAACATTAGCAATCAAAAATTAAAAGATTTTGCTGCTGTACGTAATAATGCATTCTTAAATTTCTTTAAAAAGAAAGTGAGACCTCAATCTAACATTTCTGATATTCCAAAAGAGGAAATTACACACAAATATGATTTATTAGTTTTTGGCAAAGAAGAGGAACAATTAGATTATAAATTTTCCCCATGCTGTAAACCTGTACCTGGTGATTCCGTTTTTGGCTTTATTACCGTTAGTGAAGGTATTAAAGTACATAAAAACAACTGCCCTAATGCGGTAAGTTTACAAGCCAATTATGCCTATCGAATTATTAAAGCTAAATGGATAGATTCCTCCCAACATGAATATGCAGTAGATTTAGTAATTACCGGAATTGATAAAATGGGATTAATAAATGATGTCACCAATGTAATATCCGACCTACATCATGTAAATATGAAAAAATTAAGCTTTGAAACAAACGGTGGCATTTTTACTGGAAACATTACCATTACTGTAAAAAACAAAAAGATGGTTGAAAAACTTACCAATAGCATTCAAAAAATAGATGGTATCCATAAAGTAAATCGTTTATAAGCTGTTAATAAAAATATACATCCTTTTATAATTTTAACTGCAAAACTATAATTTCTTTGTAAATTTGTGCGGTTCTGAATTTGACATAAATAATGGAAGAAAAAGAAAGCAATCAAGAAATCGTTAAAAACGTTTTCACTAAGTACTTAGAGGAAAAAAAACATCGTAAAACTCCTGAACGATACGCTATTTTAAATGAAATTTATAATAGTAGGGAGCATTTTGATATTGAGTCATTATATATGATGATGAAAAACAAAAAATACCGTGTTAGTAGGGCTACCCTATACAATACTATTGAATTACTTTTAA
>CAZSQD010000235.1:0-2903 GCA_964608925.1 uncultured Kordia sp. | reverse complement strand
CAGTAATGCTATTGTTATTTTTTTCATTTCACTTTATGGGTATATAATTTTATTTTGAATAACTCTCACCTAACAATGGTTCTTAAATCACGATTAGGCAAGAATTGCTAAAAAATAAACTAACTCAAAATAATTTTTTTATAGATTTGAAATTAAAGGGCTAATATTTTGCTCTAATGTTTGTTGTACAATACGTACTTTTTCTTGTGCTGTTTCTACTGCTGGTCTATTACTTACAATAGCATTACTAAAGGTACCAGGTATTGCTTCAATAGCCTGTATTGCAGCTACTATTTCTGCTTGAAATTGAGTGTCTAAAGCTGCATTTTTACTAGCCACAACATCTGCAATTCCTTTACCGTCAATTAAGTATTTACCATTATAAGAATTTGAAATACTACGAATGTTGTTTGCGAAATCTAACTTAGAGTTACTACTAAAACGAGATTCTTCTTGTGTAGCATCTACACCTGTTCCTCCATCACCATTTAAAGGTGTTTCTATTTTTCCATTACCTACCTCATCTGCAATAGCTATCATTCCTGTAACTAAATCTTGTAAGGCTGCTTTTTGTGATATATAAATTCCAGAATTTCCTGCATTTAAAAAATTTGCGACGTAATTTCCTCCTGAAGCTAACCAAGCATCACTTAATTGTGCTGTTTTAGTTTTTAAATTTGCACATGCGGCTACTAAATAATCTAATTCTCTTGTTGTAAAATCAGCTGCTTGCTTGTTTCCATTAAGTCCCCATAATAAATATTCAATAAGGTGAAATCCTTTTGCTTCATCTACCTGTTGGCTTACAATTGTTTCCGTAATAGTTGGCACTCCAGTAGTATCAGCTAATAAGTTATCCATATCAACTGTATTTACTGGCCAACTATCAATTGCTGGATCAATACCTTGTGTATCTACAGGTCCAAAAAGGAAACCTTCTGATTGTTCCCACGGTGCTCTAGTAGACCTCCATGCTTGCTTTACTACATCTAAATTAGCAACATTTGCAGTTGTTTTAAATTGACCTGCTACCGTATATAAATCGGCTGCTTTATTAGCTAAATCACTATAAGTTGCTACTATTACATTGTTACCAATATTTGTTAAGTGTTCACTATAATCTGCTTGTTGTACTGCTGTTACTGGTGAATCATCATCACTACATGATGCTACTGTTACTAAAATTGCTGCTGCAAAAATGTTTCTTACTATTTTCTTCATTTTAATTTGTGTTTATAATTTCTATTGATTGATTGATTATTTATTTTACTTTGTTGAAAAATTAAATGCCATCCCTAATAAAAAGGTGCGCTCTTTATTACCAATTACATTAAAATTAGCATCCAATGCATCTGCACCTAAAGAGTTTACAGCATAGTGTGCTTTAAAAACCACTTGTGGTGTTACAAAATAATTGGCGCCAAATGTTATTACGCTACGCTCCCAGCGCGGGTTATCTAATATAACACCTGCTGTTTTATACATACTATCATAAAAATCGTATCTTCCAAAAAGGAAAAATTTCTTATCTGTTTTGGTTAATAATGATAGCACATCATAAGCCCCTTCAACGTAATAACCTAAAGCATTTTTAGCAACAGGTGTTCTTTTTACATTTAATGCATTTGATAAGTTTCTATTAGCTTTTGCAACTTTATCAGAATTTTGTAGGTTTCCATACAATGCCATACCTCTAAACTTCCAATTTGGTTTTTCTATATTAAAATGAAAATCTACAATTGACACTGCACTTTTAACATCTTCTAAATCCGTTTTGGGACGGTTTTGGTTTGCACCACCATGATAATCACTCACACCAATAAAACCTTTATATCCTTTTTTATTTAAGTTATAATCAAACCTACCAGATATTGCTAAATTATTTACATTTATGGTTTCAAAACGTTTTTGATGCCCTCTTTTAATCCAATTTGCAGAAGTAAACCCTACACTTGACAACCCGTTTACTAAAAAAGCTTTATAGCTAAAAGTTTTCTTTTTACCTATATCACCTAATACCTCAACACCATTTTCATACCATCCTATTGGCAGTAATGCACTTTCCATTGCTGAGCGTTGCCCTGTAAAATATTGAGTTGGCAAGTCTAATTTGGATGCATTACCCATATATAATTTTAACCTACCTGCTCTAAAATTTAACCATGGTTTGTATTTAAATAATATATTTAATTGTTCAACCTTTACTTCTCCACCTGCTTCCAGCTCTACTTCATACTCTCCAAATTCTTCAAATTTATCAAGTTCCATTGTTATACCCGTACCTCCATGTTCAAATTCAAATTCAACTTTTAGTTGTATATTTTTAGTAAAATCATATTTTAAATACATGTTTAAACGCTCGGTATCAAATGCGTTTCTTCTGTCTTTATCAGTATCCCAATCAAAACCATAATAATTTACAACTCCGTATGCTTTAAAGTGAATTTTTTGTAATTCCGTTAAAAAATTAGTTGTATGTTTTTCGGATTGTTTTTCGTTTATTTTTAATTTTTGTGAAAATATTGTTTTTGAAAAAAATGCAATCAACACAATTGATAAAAGTAATTTGGGTTTCATTTTTATGTTATTTTTATTTAGACTGTTTTTAAATACTGTACAAACATAGAAACAAACTATTGATAAAAAAAGAAAAAAATACTTTATTTTTATTTACTCTAAATAAGATTTATTTTTTTACATAAAAAAAACGACTATTGGTTAGATAGTCGTTTTTTATCGTAGAACGATAACTAAAAGCTTTACATCCTTTATATTTAATAGAGGTCAGTAGTTAGCTACTTATTAAATCACTTTGATTTATTTTTGGACTATTGACCATTTTAGTTATTTAAGTTGTTGAATATTGTATTTTTACTTTGTGAGCGGTTAATTCTAAAACAAAA
>CAZSQD010000234.1:0-2966 GCA_964608925.1 uncultured Kordia sp. | reverse complement strand
AAACAGCAACTGCTCCTAAAACGGCTGCCATTGGTTCAACTACTGCAGATAATTGTCCGTACCAAAAACTTTTCAATCTACTTAAACCTTGTCTCCGTAGCGGCATTGCAACAGCAAACCCTTCAGGGAAGTTTTGAATACCAATACCAATAGCAAGGGTTATGGCTGCAACAATCATTTTCGTTTGCTCAACACCTACTAGGGTGGATGCGGCGCCAAATAATACGCCTACTGCTAACCCTTCAGGGATGTTATGTAATGTAATTGCTAATACTAATAAAATGGTTTTATGCCACCCCGTTTTTACACCCTCAGCATCTTCTTCTCTAAAATTAATATGTAAATGTGGCAACACTTTATCCATACCAAAAAGCATTAATGCGCCTAAAGCAAAACCAACTGCTGCCGGTATTACCTTTACAAAACCCTCACCTTCACTGTGTTCAATTGCAGGTGCTAATAAACTCCAAAAACTTGCGGCTACCATTACACCTCCTGTAAAACCTAACATGCCATCTAAAACGGCCCTGTTCATTTTTTTAAACAAAAATACTAATGCGGCTCCTAATGCGGTTAATCCCCAAGTGAATAAAGAGGCGTATAATGCTGCTAAAATTGGGTGTGCTTTTCCGAAGACTACTAATTCATCAAATGTGATCATATCATGTGTATTTTAAATTTGTATTATGAAGTTTGTATGTATAAATTAGTGGCTATTTTTTGAGAAATAGTCAACGTATTATTATTAATTGTAATACTTAAAGAATCATCAAAAACTTCTTTACGAATTACTTTTATGGTGGCGCCTAAAGCTATTTTTTTTTGATCTAAAAATTGTAAAAACGCAGTAGAACTATCTTTTACACCTACACATACACCCTTTTCACCAACATTTAATTTAGATAATAAAACTTGTGATGATTGCTGTAAATTCCCATCTTTATCTGGTATTGGGTCTCCGTGCGGATCACGTTTTGGGAAATTTAAAAATGCATCTAGTTCATTAATTAATTTTTCAGAATGAATATGCTCCAATTGTTCCGCTACGTCATGTACCTCATCCCAAGAAAAATTAAGTTTTTCTACTAAAAAAACTTCCCATAGTCGGTGTTTTCTGATAATAATAGCTGCTGTTTTAACACCTAAATCAGTCAGTTGAACGCCTTGGTATTTTTTATAAATTAGCACTTTTTTATCGGCTAATTTTTTAATCATATCCGTTACTGAAGATGCTTTTGTATGCAACTGTTCTGCAATAGCATTAGTACTAATTCCTTTGTCAGAAATGGCACTTAAATGATAGATGGATTTTAAATAATTTTCTTCTGATAATGTAAACATCCTACAAATATAGGCAATAATAAATATATTTTTAGTCTAGTCTAAAAATATATTTTACGAATAAAAAAACCATCTTCAGTAAAGATGGTTTTTTTCAATTTATAACTTATACGACATTAAAAAATTAAATTGGTTTACTTAGATTCAATTTTATGCTATTGGCGTATTTATTTTTGAGTTTATTTAAAATGATATTTTAATCCAAATAATACATTTGCTTTTGGCATAGGTACTAAATTGGTTTCGGTATACTCCGTATTAAAAATATTGTTTGCGGTAACTGAAAATTGTAATTTACTTATTTGTAATGCTATTTTTGCATCAATTACATTGTAACTTTTTTGATCTATACGTTCTGCAAATTTATACACAATACTTTGCGTTACATTTTTAACAAACTGTGAACGGTAGGTAGCTGTGAAGTGATGTTTTAAAGAATTTAAAGAATAACGAGAGAAATTAACATTGTTTTTTGCTAATTCTTCTTCTAAAAAAGTATACCCTATTGCTAATTTTTGCGAATAATTATTCATTTTATATCCATAAGCTATATTGGTTTCAAAACCAATGGTATTTAAGGAGTTAATGTTGGTTGCTTTCCATTTATCTGCAGCATTTTGTTTTACATAATCTATTAAATTTTTTGCATCTTTATTAAAAACGGCTGCGGAAACAGTGATTTTGTTTTTCTGAAATTTAATTCCAATTTCCTCTGTAATAGCTTCTTCGGGAGATAAATTATCATCTCCTAAAGTTGTTGGCGAGGTGTAAAACATGTCGGTATAAGTTGGTATTCTATAAGTATATCCTACGTTTGCATATAGTTTTGTTGTTGAAGATAATTGATAGCCTAAATCAATACCTGGGAAGGCGTGAAATTTAAAATCGGTGTAGTAATTTATTGCTACTCCTGGTGTTACATCAATTTTATCATTTAAAAAAGTAAAACGATGCTCTACAAACAAGCTGCTTGCTAAACGATGTTGTGCTCCTAAATTATTACTTGATAATGCTACTTTAGCAATATCAACTCCAAAACCTGTAGTTCCTAAATTAGATTTATAAGATGCGTTTACACCAACACCTACTTTATTTGAAATGTGTAAGTTTCTATAAACAGAAGGGTTGTTACGCACAAAAAGATACATATCTTGGTTACGTTTCCAATACAATTTGGGTTTCCAAGTAAATTTTTCAGTTTTATAGGTTGTTGATATAGCTATTAAACTTGCTTGAGTTTCTTCATACTGATTAACGTATGCTGGTGATGCATAAAAACCGTTTGCACCAAATTTACGTTCAGAAAATGTAGCCAATAAATTTATAGGTGTTTTATGGGTATTAAAACTACTTTTTACAAAGTAATTTTGATTATCAAAATCGGTATTGAAGCGATATCCTTCAGATAAATTTTTTGAGAAATGGACTATATGTGCTGATTTTTCAAGTACAGATGTTGAAGTAACTCCTATATTTTTTTGATGATAAGAACCCACTGCTGCATCTAAAATTACTGAATTTTGTTTTGCTTTTTTGGTTACAATATTAATAGCTCCTGTAAATGCATTTTGCCCAAAAACACGCGCTGCAGGACCTTTTATAATCTCTATACGGTGTATTACATT
>CAZSQD010000233.1:0-2972 GCA_964608925.1 uncultured Kordia sp. | reverse complement strand
CATTTTCTAACGTAGGTAAATCCCAATGTTTATCTTTATAACCAAGACCGCTAAACGGTATAATTACTGCAGCAGTACCAGATCCAAAAATTTCTTTTAAGGTTCCGTTTTCTGCAGCTTCAGTAACTTCAGTAACACTAATTTTACGAACCTCAAACTTTAAACCTTCATCTTCTGCTAATTGTAATACACTTTTACGTGTAATACCTGATAAAATTCTATCATCCGCAGGGGCAGTAAGTAACGTATCTCCAATTCTAAAAAACACATTCATAGTTCCTGCTTCTTCAATATACTCATGTGTAGAGTTGGTCCAAAGTACTTGTCGGTAACCTTCTTCTTGTATTTTCATAGTAGGATAAAAAGAAGCGGCATAATTTCCGCCAGCTTTTGTAGCACCTACACCACCATTTGCAGCACGTGAATAATGATCTGATATTTTCACTTTTACCTCTGCATCCTTATAATACCCTTGTACAGGTGTGCAAATAATCATAAAACGATATTGGTTTGCTGGAGCAGCACTAACACCTTCTTCTGTAGCAAAAACAAAGGGTCTAATATATAGTGCGTTTCCTTTTCCTGAAGCTACCCATTTTTTATCCATTTTTATTAAGGTTTTTAAACCGTTCATAAAAATTTCTTTAGGTATTTCGGGCATTGCTAAACGCTTTGAAGAAAAACAAATACGTTTCCAATTTTCTTCAGGTCTAAATAACCAAACCTCATTTTGAGTGTCTTTGTAAGCTTTCATACCTTCAAAAACCGACTGTCCGTAATGAAAAATTCGGGCAGATGGAGCTAATTGTATGGGTTGGTAAGGTGTAATTTCAGGTTGTTGCCATTCCCCATCTTTAAAATCACAAATAAACATGTGGTCGGTGTAAACCGTACCAAACGCTAAGTTTTTTAAATCAATATTTTCAAAATTTGAATTTGTATTTTTTGTAATTTTTATGGTAGTATCTGTCGTCATGTATATCCTTATTTTTATCCTTTGCGAATTTACTAAAAATATATCTTATTTTAGGTGTTATTTTGTAAATTTGTTAACAATATTAATGAATAGTTAAAGATTATTTAAGAGCAATGAAACGTGAAATATTTATAACCGCAGATGGTTCTACAACCTTACATTTACCCGATTGGGGAGAGCAATACCACTCTAAGCATGGAGCTATACAAGAAGCCTATCATGTTTTTATAAAAAGCGGTTTAAATTTATTTGAAGGTGAAGTTTCTATTTTAGAAATTGGCTTTGGTACAGGTTTAAATGCTTTTATAACTTTTTTAGAAGCTCAAAAACGTAATTTAAAAATTGATTATGTTGGTATAGAGGCATATCCTGTAAAGCCAGAAGAAGTAGCTTGTTTAAACTATATAGAGCAGTTAAAAACGGAAGTATTTTCTGAAATATTTCAAGAATTACATCAACAATCTTGGGAAGTGAAAAATAATATTACTGCTAACTTTTCATTAACAAAAAGACAACAGTTTTTTGAAGATATAATAGATGAAAATAAATTCAACCTCATTTATTTTGACGCTTTTGGAGCCACACATCAACCTGATTTATGGACAGAAACCATTTTTAAAAAAATGTTTAATGCTTTAAAAAACAACGGAGTTTTAGTAACATATTCAGCAAAAGGAAGTGTGCGTAGGGCAATGCAAACAGTCGGTTTTACAGTAGAAAGATTACAAGGTCCTCCAGGTAAACGAGAAATGTTGCGTGCAACAAAAAAATAGCTATAATGAAAATATTAGTAACAGGAGCAACAGGGTTGGTAGGTAAATATTTGGTAACAGAATTATTAGCAACGGGTTATGAAATTAATTATTTAACCACACAAAAATTAAAACTAAATTCGTTACCCAATTGTACTGGTTTTTTATGGGATTTAAAAACACAAACTATTGATAAAAATTGTATAGCAGGAGTATCTGTAATTATTCATTTAGCAGGAGCTAATATTGGTAAGCGCTGGACAAAATCTTATAAAAAAGAAATTATTGAGAGTAGAGTAAAAAGCACGCAGTTATTGTATAAATTGTTGCAGCAAAATACACATCAAATACAGCAATTTGTTACGGCAAGCGGAGTAGGAATTTACAAAAGTTCCTTAACTGAAAATTATAATGAAGATAGCACAAAATTTGGAACTGGTTTTTTAGCAGAAGTAGTCCAAAAATGGGAACACGCAGCTGATAATTTTATAAACTTAAACATAAAAGTTTCAAAAATACGTACAGGAGTAGTTTTAGCGAAAAAGGAAGGTGCTTTAGTTAAAATGATGCAACCTATAAAAATGGGTTTTGGCGCAGTATTAGGTACAGGAAAACAACAAATGAGTTGGATTCATGTTAATGATTTAGTGCGCTTATATGTTTTTGTAGTGCAACATAAATTAGAAGGATCTGTAAATGCAGTAGCCCCTCAAGTAGTAACAAACGCAATGTTTACTCAAATTTTAGCAAAACAATTACATAAAAAAATACGTTTCCCAAATGTGCCAAAATTTATGCTTAATTTACTTTTAGGCGAAATGCATTTACTATTATGTGAAAGTCAAAAAGTATCTTCCAATAAAATTCAAAAAATAGGTTTTGAGTTTCAATATCTTACCGCAACAGAAGCAATTTCTAATTTACTTCCTTAAAAGTATTTTAAAATAAATGATATCAATGACAAATTGGCATTTTATTAGAAATGGCAATACTTTTGCATCTTTCAAAACAAATAACAAAATTCAATTTATTGATAATGTCTGAAAAAGAGATAAAAAAAGAAGAAATTCAAGATCAAACTGAAGTACAAACCGCTTCAGAAAATACAGTTGAAACTCCACTAGAACCAGTAATAGAGCTTTCTAAGGAAGAACAATTAACACAAGATTTAGCAACCGAAAAAGATAAATTTTTACGTCTTTTTGCAGAGTTTGAAAACTATAAAAAGCGTACATTAAAAGAAC
>CAZSQD010000232.1:0-3028 GCA_964608925.1 uncultured Kordia sp. | reverse complement strand
TGTAAAATGTGCATTACTTTTTGCGTGTAATAACTTTATAGCGCAATACAAAAGTGGTCCAATAACCGCAATAATAAAGTACAACATTAAATATGTGTTTTCAAACAAATAGGTTAACACATAATAAAAAACGGTAGCAATAGTAACTAAACATAGCACAAAGGCAATATTACTGGTTCTTTTACGGCCAAGAGACAAAGCTAGTGTATTGTAGCCTGCCTTATAATCACCATCAACATCTTCTAAGTCTTTTACAATTTCACGCACTAAATTGATTAAAAAGGCAAAGAGTGCATAATCTACTAAAAACTTAAACATAAATACATAAGCAGCTCTACTATCAGGAGTAATCATCGGCGTAATTTCAAAAAGACCTACAATTAAAATACTTAAAGAAACCAATACCGAAATGATAATATTACCTACTAAAATACTTGATTTTAATGATGTTGCATATCCATATAACAATCCTGAAACTAATAAAAATAGAGTAGCAAAACTAGTTTTGTCAATTTGCCAAGACACGTAAATACCTAATAAAATACCTACAACAGTAAAACTCATAAATAGGTTATTTGCCATGTCTTCACTAATGTGTTTTCCTATAATTTGTTTTCCTATAATTTGTTTATTGGGTTTGTTAATACAATCTGCCTCTACATCATAAATATCATTTATAATATATCCTGCAGCAGCAATACATAAAGTCGCAAATACTAATGCGGTAAAGGTTGTGCTGTTTAAAGCGGTTACTAAATTGGCATCAGTAAATTGTGGTAAATTGAAAAATACATATTTGATTAAGCATTGTATAAATGCAATCATAAATAGGTTTTTATAGCGTATAAGGTTCAGTATGTGCATAGTTGTGCTTTTTATTTTTTGAGGAAGAATAGTTTAGTTGAAAATAATGGCTTGATATGCACCAATATCTGACGCTCCTGTAGGTCTTGTAGTACCCAAAATATCAGTAAAAGTAGGCAGGATATCAATTGCGGTATTATCTGCTGCGCTTGTACCTTCTTCAATATTAAAATTGTTATTGTTTGTATCTCTAAAAGCGGGAGCTTGATTTAAAAGTGTATTTTCAAAAATGCTAACAGCATTAAAATCATATAAAGGATCATTATTAAATTGATTGTTAAAATCATTAAAACGAAGCAAGCAGTTGGTAAATTTATAGTTAAAAGCAGTGCTATTATCTTTCTCCAAAGCAAACTCTAAGTTTTCATTGCCATAAATAATACAATTGGTAAAATTAGCTTGTAGTAAATCGGATAAAAATAAAGTTCCGTTGTTTTCTAGTCCATTACTCAATAATAAAGTAGGGAAGGAGCGGTTACTGCTATTCCAATAATTAGTAAACGTACAGTGTGTAAAATTATACGTACCTCCTAAAACTAAAGCAACACTTGCTTGTCCGCAGTTACTAACCACTACATTTTTACCTTCAATATTACCTTTAAAAGCAAATAAACCATTTACGGAATGGTTGTACAGTTGCGTATTGGTAATGGTTGTGGTTAAATCACCATCATTGTCATCACTTCTAATACCAATGGTTGCATTTTTAATAGTTACATGATCAAAAAGGTTGTTGGTACTACCTTCTTGTAGCCAAATTGTTCCCCATTGCCCTGGTATGTTATCATAAAGAGATTCTAAACGATCACCTTCAAAAATAATTTCATTTTCTAATAAAATGGGGTCTGTACTTACATCACCATCCGCAATTAGGGTAGCTCCGTTTTCTACAATTAATCCTGAATTACGATGAAAGTGTATTCTTGCACCAGCATTAATGGTTAATGTTTGCCCACTTGGTACTTTTGGGAAACCATAAATTACGTAGGGTTTGGTATTGGTAAAGTTTAATTGTGCGGGAGTCAATTCAAAATCATTAAGTTCACCATCATTTAAAGTTGCAGGAAAAATAAATTCGGCATCTTTTACTAACGTTACTAATTTTACATCTTGAGCAAATAAGTTACCATCAAAAACAATGGAATCTTTATATAAAAACTCTGTTGCAGTAGTGGTATAATCTAAAATATCTACCGTAGTTTCAACAAAAACAAATAAACTATCGTTTGCTTTAATTTCTATATTTTGAAAGCTTTTACCGGCAATCCCATCTACTAATAACCTAAAGTTAGAGTTGTCTCCTCTACCTAATGCAATAGTGGGTATATGAATATCATTATCACTGGTATTATAAACCTTTAAATTATAGGTGCTTGAACCAATATTGGTGAAAATAGTATCTAAAAAAACGGTGTCTTTAGAAAAACGAAGGTTGCCAGAACTTGCAGTAGTAGTAAAATCTTTTCTACAAGAGCCTAAACCAATAACAAAAACCACGAGTAAAACAGTAATAATAAGGTTGCGCATATTTTTTATTTGAATGGTGGGCCGATACCCTAATGAGTTTAATTTTCTGATATTTTACTTCTAAATAGAAGTAGAACACCTTGAAGGTTTTGCTTCAAGTAAGTTATAAACGTAAAAGTAAGTCTAATATTTTCAACACACAAATATCAATAATATATTACTCATAATTTTGCTATTGTAAACTTTGTGAATATCTTTGAGTAAATAGAGCAAAACAGCAATGACAGTATCAAAAAATAAATATATTAATAGAGAGCTAAGTTGGTTACAATTCAATGCGCGCGTATTACAGGAAGCGGCAGATATAACAGTCCCTTTATTAGAACGATTACGTTTTATAGGAATTTTTTCTAATAATTTAGACGAATTTTTTAAAGTACGTTATGCAACTGTAAAACGTATTGCTGATGCTGGTAAAGGTGGGCGTAAAGCGTTAGGAGTTTATAAGGCAGATAAATTATTAGATTTGATAACTGAAGAAGTCATTAAACAGCAAAAGCAAAGTTTACGTATTTTAGATGAAATTTATGCCGAATTGAAAAAGGAAAATATTTGTATCTATTCCAATCAAGATATTACCAACCCTATTTACCATCAATTTATTCATGATTTTTTTATTGAAAAAGTAAGTCCAGCT
>CAZSQD010000231.1:0-3036 GCA_964608925.1 uncultured Kordia sp. | reverse complement strand
AAAAAAACACAGTCTTTATGGCTGTGTTTTTTAACTAAAAAAACGAGTAAAAAAAAGCCTTAAAATTACCTTTAAAAATGAATGGTTTTTTTAACTGTTTTTGAGTTGATTTAATCGTCTAAAAATAGGCTTTTTACAATGTTCAACTTTTGAAAAAAGCTGTACCTTTCATTTTGAGAACTTGTACTTTTCATTTTGCGGATTATATTAATACCTTGCATTATTGGCTAGGAGTAGCTTATTAGAATGTTAAAATGATATTAGTAACACATAAAGTTTCTATTTTTGACTATCTACCTACAATTAAAAATCAAATTTATATTTAACACCTCCTAAAACTTGAATTTGTTGTACGGGATAACTCAAGTATTTTTGGTAATTTTCACTTGCTAAATTGTTTCCTTTTAAAAAGGCTGTAAAGCGATTGGTTATCTGATAATCTATATGTAAATTAACATCTAAATAATCATCTAAAGTGGCTAATGCTGAGGCAACTAAAATAGTATTGCTTTGTAACATATCTTTTCGTTCACCTACATAAAAGAAATCTACTCCACCAGATAGTTTATCGGTAAATTTAAAGTTACCAAATAGGCTAGCTTTTAAACTGGGCATATTCCAAGCTTCTTCTTGTGTATCTAAGTTAAATGAAGCGTAAGTAGCGCTTACACCAATGTTATTGTTTTTATCAATAGAGGCGGTTAATTTACCATAAAAAGAAGCGGTGGATACCTCATCATATACCACACCAAATGTGTTTGTTTTTTCAAAGTTTTCGGTTACGGTAGTCACATTGTTTACAGGATTCATCATAAAAAATGCTTTGTGATCTTCTTTTTTATAAGCTGCTTTAAATGTAAATTGAAATCTTTCAAAAGCATTACCTTCAAAACCTAAAAAAGCATCATAAAGCGTATGTGTGTTGCCAATATTTAAAATAGGAGCCAAATATTTATTTTCTTGAGCAAATGAGCGATATGAATTATCCGTAGTGCCACCATCAATACCTGCAAATACATTAATTTGATTGGCAATAATAGGGTAGGACGCTTTTAGTTTGGGGTACACTAAAAATTCGGTTTTATCTTGTTGCTCATTACTACTAAAAACGGTTTGTAAACCTAAGTTTATTGATAAATCATTAATTTCAAATTTATAACTTGGGTGCAAACCAATTTCAAGGTGTCCAAATTTTTCGTTGAGATTAGAAATATCAAAAACACCACCTAAATAATCAATATTTACAGCTACATCAATGTTTTTATCGGTTACTTCAATTTCAAAATTTGGATTGATATTGAGGTGGTTTTCATTTGCATTATGGTTGTCCCAAAACCGTGTATATTCAAAAGACATTCCCTTGAAAATTGATTTCTCAATACTTACAGAAGCTGCTACTCCACCTGTTAAATACGTATGTGAAGCATCTATATTTGCACGTTGAGCATCAGTTAAATTATATGAAGTACCAAACCAATTGTATTGTTGATGTGCAAATAGTGCCTCAATAGTATAGCTCATATCATGCTGTTTTCTTTGAAATTCAACAGATAATTGCGTGTCATAAAATTTATCATCTAATTGTACGTCTTTTATTTCTCCTTGAGTTGAATGATGATTTAATGCTAAACTTACATTTGAACCTTTACTGGTAGCACTTGTTAAATATAAATCGCCTAAAACATTCAAATAATTCCCCAAACCTAATGACGCATAATTTGCGTATGTTTTTTTAGGTGCTTGTTTTTCTACACCTGCAGCTTTCCCTTTTGATGGGGTAAATGTTGAGGCAACAGGAACAGAAAATATGGTGTAATCAATATTTTTTTTCTGCAAATCAGTACTATCATTTACCACAGGGGTTTCTTTTATTTTAAAAGCATCAGAAACTGATGGAGCATAGGGTTTTACTACGTTTATTACTTCGGTTCCAATATTATTTTCCTCTTCTTGAGCGAAAATGCTGTGAGTGGTAATAATAATTAGTACTACGGATAAAATAGATATCTTCATTGTTTTTGATGTTATATAGTTTTTGACTGCTCCCAATAATTATTGCGCCTAAATTAATCTTCAGGTGTTTCTTCTTCTACATTAATAGACGAATTTCGTTTGGCTTCTTCATTTTTTATACGCTGTAATTCGGTTTCCGCTTCTTGTTTTACATCTTCATAAACAGCAAAATTTTCAATAACACGCTCCAAAATATAGGTGGCTTGGTAGGCGTCTTCTAATCCATAAAAATTCTTTGCCATGAGCACTAAACTTTTTGCAGCATAGTATTTATAGCCAGAATAATCTCTGGTTAATTGTTGTATTTTAGTATTTGAAACCGCATATTTATTTTCTTTATGTGTAAAATAGGCATCATAATACAATGCTTCAGCTGCTAAAGATCCTTTTGCAATTTCTTGTACTTTTGCATAGGCTACTTTTGCTTTTTCTTCATCTCCAGTTTTTATAGCTGAACGCGCAATAATTACTTGTGCATCACTTTTTACCGCGTTTTCTATTTTAGGATTTTGTAAAACTTTTTCAGCATATACTACTGCTTTTGCATAATTTTCAAGTTCAAAATTTGCTTTCATTAAATTAGATTGTGCAAAAATTACGTTTTGTGGAAAGTCAGCTTCTTGCTCCAAACGCACTAGGATGGGTTTGGCATCTATCCATTTTTTTTGTTCTAAATATACTTGTGATAAGCGTGCTAATGCTTGCTCGGTAAACTCGTTACGCTCTTTTGCAAGTACATAGTTATAATGAACAATAGTAGTTTCTTTCTCACCTTTTTTAAATTGTAATTGTGCAATATAAAAATGGGCTTGTGTAGCATGCAGTCCTGTAGGAAAATCGGTTAAATACTTAGTAAAACCTGCTATTGCAGTATCAGTTTTATTGTCTAAATATTGTTTTTCGGCAGCTTCATAAGTAGTATGGTCTAAATCGGCATCAGAAATTGCTACAAAATCTAACGTTTTAACCCAAGTTACATATTCTGACACTCTATCTAAATCTACATAAATTAAACGTGCAGTA
>CAZSQD010000230.1:0-3060 GCA_964608925.1 uncultured Kordia sp. | reverse complement strand
TAATACCCGCTGCTTTGAATGATTTTATAATAAAAACAAAAGGTGTAAAACTTTTAGAAGTTTTTATTTAGTACTTCATTGTTTATGCGTATTTTTGCACCAGTTTAAAAAATAAACAAATATTATTATGGCAAGTGTAAAAAACTTAAAAAGAGATTTAAACTTTTTATTCGGTGATATTATCGAAGCAGTTTATGTATGGCAATTAACAAATCCAGCAGCAGACGCAGCAAAATCTGAAGAAATTATTGATGAAGCAATTACATCTTTTGATGAAGCAATTGACGCAGTAAACGCTAAAGGTGTTGAAAATAAGAGAGTTCACTTTACAACATTAAAAAACAATGTTGAAACAAAAGCTAAAGCTTTAGTGGAAAAATTAAATAACTTGTAAAAAAGTTAAAAAAGAGTTTGCAAATGTAAAAAACAAGTTTATATTTGCGCTCGCATTGCCGATGTAGCTCAGCTGGCTAGAGCAGCTGATTTGTAATCAGCAGGTCGTGGGTTCGAGTCCCTCCATCGGCTCAAAAGTGTCAATCATAACGATTGGCACTTTTTTTTTTGCTCAAAAATGAAATGTAAAAACACAAAAAAATGGAAGCTTTTAGCTTCCGTTTTTTGTGTATATAAGTGATGGTATTTACTTTTTGCGCTCCGTAATTAAAGCAGCTAATTCCAATCCGTAAATAGATTTTTTAGCCTTTTTAGACAATCCGTTATAAATAGAATCTAAATACACCACTTGTGCTTCAGGGATTTCACGAGCTCCAATATAAGCAGCAACAACACTTTTTCTGTTTTGTAAAGCAAACTGAATTGCTCTTAAATATTTACTACGCATTAATTGCATTGTTTTTTTATCAGTAGTAATAATTTTTTCTTCATCACCACTCATTTGTGCTTGTATTAAACGCATACTTTCTTGCCCTATTTGAGTGTTAATATGCTTTACCGTACCCACATAATTTTGATAAATAATATTACTTTTGCTACCTGTAATATTTACTTTTTGATTCATATTATTTAAATGCGTATCTAAAGTAATATCTCCTTTTTCGCCAAAAAAAGTAATACGATCATTATATTTTATTCCATCTAACTTATCAATATAAATATAAAACAACTCAGGAGTGTCAATTTCTGTGGTTAAGGTAAATGTTTCATCTTTTCCATCAATAACTAAAGAATCTAAAGTAATTAAAACCGTATCTTGTATTTTTTGAAGATACACAGTTCCTTTTTGTAAGCCTGTAATAGTAGTTTGTACGCGCATTTCATTTTCTTTTGTACAAGAAATAATACTGAATATTAAAACGCTAAGAATAATTATTTTTTTCATGTTACTACCCGTAAAAATGGGGAATTTTAAATTAATATTTTCTTCAAATAGTGAAGTTTTTTTTTGAATTGGTAAATATAGTATTTTTATCGTGGGGCGATAGCCCATCCCGATAATTATCGGAAAGTTAAATTCTCCAATGCGCTACATCGAAAGTTACTTACTACCTCGTACTCTTAGGTTGAGGAAGTAATTTTATTTGGGCGTGCCCCAAGGGTCGTGCTATTCATTATATCTTTTTTTGGCATATATGTTACCAAAAAAAGGATGCCACTACTATCACTCACGCAAAAAAAACTATCCCATTGTGGCTGCCATTTCCATTAAAATAGTACATGCTATTGCTGCAATAGTACCAATAGCATAACCAAAAACCGCTAATAAAACACCAACAGTAGCTAAAGATGGGTGAAAAGCAGATGCTACAATAGGAGCCGATGCTGCGCCACCAACATTTGCTTGACTACCAACTGCCAAGAAAAAATAGGGAGCTTTAATTAATTTTGCAACGCCAATTAATAAAACAGCATGTATGGTCATCCAAACCACACCAATTAAAATAAGCCCTGTATTATCTAAAATCATGGTTAAATCCATTTTCATACCAATTGAGGCTACTAAAATATAAATGAAAACACTACCAAATTTACTGGCACCAGCACCTTCATAATTTTTTGCTTTGGTAAAAGAAAGTAATACCGCAATAATAGTAGCAATACTAATCATCCAAAAGAATTTAGATTGTAAAAAGGTAAAAATATTACGTGTAGTAGCAGCTTCTATACTACCTACAAATTCTTTAAAAAAGGCACTTAAATGTCCTGCTCCAAAATGTGCAAAACCTACTGTTCCGAATGCAATAGCAGCAATAATCATCATATCTGTAACACTCGGGTTTCTTTGTACACTATCTGTAAATTTAGACATTTTTTCTTTTAATTCTTCTATTGAAGAAGTATCAGCTCCTAACCATTTATCAATTTTATCAGTCTTACCAATACCAATTAACAAAAGTGCCATCCAAAAGTTAGCGACAACAATATCAACAAATACCATACCTCCGTATAATTTTTGATTATAGCCGTAAATTTCTAACATTGCGGTTTGGTTGGCTCCACCACCAATCCAACTCCCAGCAAGGGTAGATAAGCCTCTCCAAACGGCATCAGGTCCAACACCACCAACGGTTTCTGGAGAAAAAGTAGAGATTAATAAAATGGCTATCGGTCCACCAATAATAATACCGATTGTTCCTGTAAAAAACATAATTAAGGCACGCCATCCTAAGTTAAAAACAGCTTTTAAATCAATACTTAATGTCATTAAAACCAATGCTGCAGGTAATAAATACCTACTGGCTACGTAGTATAAACTGGTACTATGTTCTGTAAGTTCTTTTGTGTCTGAAATTGTTGTCCACTCTGGGGCAATAATACCTAAAGTCGTTAATATAGCAGGTATCATATATGCCATAAATAAACCAGGTACAATTTTGTAAAATTTATGCCAAAAGCCACTTGTTTTAGATTCGGTATAAAAAATAAACCCTAAAGCCAGCATTAATAGTCCGAAAACAATAGTGTCATTAGTAAATATAGGGGTAGTATCTATAATTTTGGTGATTTCCATTTTTTTGTAGATTAGTTTATGTGCAAAGTACAAAATAAAAACAGCGCAAGTGCGCTGTTTAAAAAATAGATATTAACGATGTTATTATTGAA
>CAZSQD010000229.1:0-3070 GCA_964608925.1 uncultured Kordia sp. | reverse complement strand
GATGTATTACTATTAGATGAGCCTACCAATCACTTAGATGCCGAATCAGTTCACTGGTTAGAGCATCATTTAGCACAATATAAAGGAACCGTTATTGCTGTAACACATGATAGGTACTTTTTAGATAATGTTGCTGGTTGGATTTTAGAATTGGATAGAGGAGAAGGTATTCCGTGGAAAGGAAACTATTCTTCTTGGTTAGATCAAAAATCAAAACGATTGGCACAAGAAAGTAAAACCGCATCTAAACGTCAAAAAACCTTAGAGCGTGAGTTGGAGTGGGTACGTCAAGGAGCAAAAGGACGTCAAACCAAACAAAAAGCACGTTTGAAGAACTATGACAAATTAATGAGTCAGGATCAAAAACAAGCAGAAGAAAAATTAGAAATATATATACCTAATGGTCCACGTTTAGGAAATAAGGTAATTGAAGCTAAAGGTGTATCAAAAGCATTTGGAGATAAATTATTATATGATAATTTAGAGTTTAGTTTACCACAAGCTGGTATTGTAGGTATTATTGGTCCCAATGGAGCAGGTAAAACCACCATTTTTCGTATGATTATGGGAGAGCAACAACCCGATTCAGGTAGTTTTGAAGTAGGAGAAACCGCTAAAATTGCTTATGTTGATCAAAGTCATTCCAATATTGATATGGATAAATCAATATGGGAAAATTTCTCTGACGGGCAGGAATTAGTAATGATGGGCGGTAAACAAGTAAACTCTCGTGCTTATTTAAGTCGTTTTAACTTTGCAGGAAGTGAACAAAATAAAAAAGTAAGTACTTTATCTGGTGGTGAGCGTAACCGTTTACATTTAGCCATGACCTTAAAAGAAGAAGGGAATGTGTTGCTATTAGATGAGCCAACAAATGATTTAGATGTAAATACATTAAGAGCATTAGAGGAAGGTTTAGAAAACTTTGCAGGTTGTGCCGTTGTAATTAGTCATGATAGATGGTTTTTAGATAGAGTATGTACACATATTTTAGCTTTTGAAGGAGATAGTCAAGTTTACTTTTTTGAAGGAGGCTTCTCTGAATATGAAGAAAATAAAAAGAAACGTTTAGGTGGTGATTTAATGCCAAAACGTATTAAATACAAAAAATTAGTGCGATAATTTTATGCAAAAATCGAATACCACAAAGTGGAGTAATTTTATAACAGAATTAGCAAACATCCAATTTTTTTGGATGTTTTGCATTCTGTTCTTCTTTATATTTAGAAGTGTTTTTATTTTAATAAACTTAGATGCAATAGGTGATACGGTAACTTTTTCCGATTATTTCAATGTGTTTTTTATGGGGTTTAGGTTTGATGCTACGGTAAGTGCCTATTTTTTAGCAATACCCTTTTTAGCATTACTATTTTTATCCTATTTTAATAAAACACATATTGTAAAAAAAATTAGACTCTTTTTTCAAAAGCTATTTATTATATTATCTACTTTAATTACGGTAATTACCATTAACTATTACAATGAATACAATGATCAATTCAATCATTTTTTATTTTTAGGATTGTATGATGATCAAAAAGCAGTAGCAAAAACAATAGTAGCCGATTTTAATCCAATACTTAATATAGTGGTTTTAGTGCTTATTATGTGGTTTGGTTTCAAAATATTTAAACACTTTGAAGGGAAAGAAAAAATAGCTTCATTTTTAAATAGCTTTAATAAATTACCTTATAAAATAGCACTAGTAATATTATCAATACTACTATATGTTGGTAGTATTAGAGGTGGTTTAGGTAAAAACCCTGCAATGTTAAAATGGGCATTTGTTTCTTCAGACGCTTTTTTAAATAAAACAATAATTAACCCATACCGTTCTTTAAATTATGCTATTAAAGATTTTAAAGAATTAAATAAACCACATGGTAAAAACCCATACGGGAATTTTTTAAATCAAAACAATAAAACAATTACAGAAACACTTGTTAAAAAAGCAACAGGAGACAGTTTAGTAAAACCAAAGCAAATATTTTTAGTAGTAATGGAAAGTTATGACTCTTGGCCATTATTAGATAAATATGAATCTTTTGGGGTGGCTAAAAACTTAAAAGCTATTCAAAAAAAAGGACTTCGTTTTTCTAATTTTTTACCATCTGCACAATCTACATTAAATTCATTTGGTGCCATTATTACAGGTGTACCTTATGTAGGTGTTAATATTAACCAAATAGGAGCTGTAAATGGAGCGTTTAAAAGCTCCATTTTTGATCAATTTAAAAAATTAGGATATCAAACTAATTTCTTTTATGGCGGGTTTCTTTCTTGGCAAAATATTGGTAATATTATGAAAAACCAAGGAGCTGATCATTTATATTCTGCACCCAATGCAGGAGGTAAAACTGAAAGTGGCGTTTGGGGTATTGAAGATGAAAAATTATTTAATTTAGTGTATAATACCGTAGATAAAACTACAAATAGTATCAACGTAATTTTAACAACAAGCTATCACCCTCCGTATAAAATAGATGTGTATAAAAAAGGGTTTCCTTATAAAGTAAAAGAAGATTTACCCAAAGAAGCACAACAATACTATACAGGAGCAATGTCATTGAAAGCTTTAGGGCATTTATGGTATTCTGACAAAGCTATTGGTGATTTTGTAACCAAAGCAGAACAAAAATTTACAGAGGCACTATTTTGTTTTACAGGAGACCACTATGGTAGACGGTTTGTAAATGCTAAACCTAATTTACATGAAAAATCAACCGTACCTTTTATTATGTATGGTAAAAACATAAAGCCAACAATAAATAATACTCCTGGTAGTCACATAGATATAGCACCAACTTTAATAGAAATGGTTGCACCTAAAGGTTTTGAGTATTACAGTTTTGGAAAATCCTTATTAACCACAAAAAACAAGAATATTGGTATTGCTCAAGAAAAAATAATTACTAAAAATGAAATAGAACATTTTGTACATAAAAACACCTATCACTTTAATTTTAATACAAAAGAAACAATATTAATAAAAGACTCTGATTATAAAAACTTAAAAAATAAATTACTTAAAAAAGCATGGTATTATACCGTAAAAGGGGATACTATTCAA
>CAZSQD010000228.1:0-3086 GCA_964608925.1 uncultured Kordia sp. | reverse complement strand
GTGGACCGTGTTCAGAAATTCATGTTGACATTCGCTCTGCGGAAGAAAAAGCAAAAGTTGATGGCGCAAGCTTGGTAAACATGGATCACCCACAAGTGGTAGAAATTTGGAACTTAGTTTTTATGCAATTTAACCGTAAAGCAAACGGAAGCTTAGAAAACTTACCCAAAACACATATTGATACCGGAATGGGGTTTGAACGTTTGTGCATGGTATTACAAAATGTGCAATCTAATTATGATACTGATGTTTTTACACCATTAATTAGAGAAATTGAAACCATTACCAAAAACGAATACGGTGTTAATGAAGAAACCGACATTGCAATACGTGTTATTGCTGATCATGTTCGTGCAGTAGCCTTTGCTATTGCCGATGGTCAATTGCCAAGTAATACAGGTGCTGGATATGTAATACGCAGGATTTTACGTAGAGCCATCCGTTACGGCTTTACCTTCTTAAACAAAAAAGAAGCTTTTATTCACTTATTAGTGGAAACATTGTGCAAACAAATGCAAGATGCCTTCCCAGAAATCAAAGCGCAAAAAAACTTGGTTATTAATGTAATTAAAGAAGAAGAAAATTCGTTTCTAAGAACTTTAGATCAAGGTTTACTCTTATTAGATACGGTTATCCAAAACACAAAAGGTGATACCGTAAGTGGCAAAAAAGCTTTCCAATTGTATGATACTTTTGGCTTTCCAATTGATTTAACAGCACTTATTTTATCAGAAAAAGGATTGCAATTAAATGAAGAAGAATTTCAAGTAGCACTCCAACAACAAAAAGAAAGATCAAGAGCAGCAACTGCTGTTTCTACTACTGATTGGACTGTACAGTTTGAGGATGAAGAAGAAGAGTTTATTGGATATGATACTTTAGAAGCAACTGTAAAAATTACGCAATACAGAAAGGTAACTTCTAAAAAAGATGGTGATTTATATCAATTGGTATTCAATATCACTCCATTTTACCCAGAAGGTGGTGGTCAAGTAGGTGATAAAGGATATTTAGAAACCGCTAATGGTGATGTCATTTATATTATCAACACCAAAAAAGAAAATAATTTAATCATCCATTTTGCAAAAAATTTACCTAAAAACCCAACCGATACTTTTAAAGTAGTGGTTGATAAAAAACAACGCTTACGAAGTGCGAGTAATCATACGGCTACGCATTTACTACATCAAGCATTACGTGAAGTTTTAGGTACACATGTAGAGCAAAAAGGATCTATGGTACATTCTGGTTATTTACGTTTTGATTTTTCACATTTTGCTAAAGTAACTGATGATGAAATGAAACAAGTAGAAAACTTTGTAAATGCACGTATCCGAGAACAAATACCAGTAAACGAATTCAGAAATATTCCATTTCAAGATGCTGTAAATAAAGGTGCGTTGGCTTTATTTGGGGAAAAATATGGTGATACCGTTAGAGCTATCAAGTTTGGGGAATCAATGGAATTGTGCGGAGGTACGCATGTGCAAAATACCAACGAAATTTGGCATTTTGTTATTAAA
Source organism: uncultured Kordia sp. (assembly GCA_964608925.1). GTDB lineage: Bacteria > Bacteroidota > Bacteroidia > Flavobacteriales > Flavobacteriaceae. The sequence goes on along the minus strand of CAZSQD010000228.1, from coordinate 1,563 downwards.
AGTGAAGGTGCTGTAGCGGCAGGTATCAGACGTATTGAGGCCATCACTAATGATGCTGCAAAAGAATACTTTACTGACGAAACGAAAACACTTAAAAAAATAAAAGCCACATTAAAAAACGCTAAAGACCCTGTAAAAGCTGTTGTAGCTTTACAAGAAGATAATACCAGTCTTAAAAAACAAATAGAAGTTTTACTTAAAGAAAAAGCAAGCGGATTAAAACAAATATTAAAAGGAGAAATTAAAAACGTAAACGGCATTAACTTTTTAGCTAAAAAAGTAGATTTAGATGCGGGTGGTATTAAAACACTAATGTTTGAATTAGGTGGAGAAATGGAGAATTTATTCTTGTTTTTTGCAGCTGAAAATGATGGGAAAGCGTTGCTAACCTGTTATATTTCTAAAAACATAGCTACCGAAAAAGAGTTGCACGCAGGCACTATTATTAGAGCGTTAGGGAAACTGATTGAAGGTGGCGGTGGTGGTCAACCATTTTTTGCAACCGCAGGTGGTAAAAACCCAGCAGGAATACCAGAAGCTTTAGAAAAAGTTGTGGAGTATATTAAGTAACACTTTTAATTATGAAAAAAATATTTTTAATTTTAACATTGCTAATTTACGCAGTTGGTTTTGGGCAAAAACCAGATTTACCTAAAAACCCAAAAACTGGTGAAAAATATGTGCGTTACAAAAATAGTGATGGCACATTGGGAGAGTGGAAGAAAATAACTTTAAAAAAAGGATTTTTATTCTGTAAACAAAATAATGAATGGATAAAAATTAAAAAACATCTTTCTAAAAAAGAAATAATTTCTATTCAAAAAAAACTACACTTTTTAGGGTACTCAATTATTAAAACAGGGGTTTACGACACTCAAACTAAACGTGAAATACAAAAATTTAACAATAACGTTGGATTAAAAAATTATGCTGAAATTTTAGAACTAACTCAAAAAAAACTATCTCAAAACTACCGAGAAAAGAAAAAAGATGACAAAAGGGTATCTAGAAAGTATTAAAATACAATTTAAACATTACAAAACAATTGGCGAAAAAACATTTGATCAACTTAATGACAAGGACTTATTTTGGCAGTATAATGATGAATCAAATAGTATAGCAATAATAGTTAAACATATTTGGGGAAATATGATGTCTCGATGGACTGATTTTTTGACTACGGATGGAGAAAAAGAATGGAGAAAACGAGATGAAGAATTAAATAATAAAACGATCTACATACGAAATGAAGGTCATTCAATAATTGAAGCCATTAATAGACAATTGGCACACTACCCATATCATATTGGGCAAATTGTTTTTATTGGAAAAATGGCAAGTTCAAATTGGGAAGCATTAACAATACCCAAAGGAAACTCCAAAATACACAATAAAGAGATGTTTTCTAAACCGAAAAAATAAACATTGAAGTACGCTTATTATTAGGGTGTAGAAAAAATGCAATATTAAAATGAAACTACAAACGCAAATACCACTACAACGCCAACCCGAAGCACAACAAATTAGTTATGCATCAAAAGTGCTATGACTAGGTTCTTGTTT
>CAZSQD010000227.1:0-3117 GCA_964608925.1 uncultured Kordia sp. | reverse complement strand
GTCCCGAGTAGCAAATAATTTATTTGCCTATGGAGTAAAAACATCTAAAATAATTATTAAATGTTTAAAGGATTATAAACCTTTTTATTTTTTCATTAGTATTGCGTTATTTGTAATTACAGTAGCCACCATTCTGGGAGGTTTCGTATCATTACATTGGTTTAATCATGGAGCAATAACCCCATATAAAAGTTTAGGAATAATATCGTTGGCGCTGTTCGGTATGTCTCTATTAATTATAACCCTAGCTTTAATAGCAGATATGATAGGTCGTATTCGTCAAAATCAAGAAAAGATATTGTATTTTTTAAAGAAAACGCATTATAATAAAGATGAATCTTAAAAGGATATTTACAAAGGAAAATCAAAAACAAATACTAAAATATATTTATATCAGTATATTTGGGTATGGTTTTGTGTTTTCAGGATTGTATATATTAATAGATATTTTTAATATTGACAAGTCCGTTGCATTTATGATTGTATATGGGATTTCATATTTATTTTTATATACACTACAACTTAAATACTTATTTAAAACGGAGCATAATAGATACAAATTTTTGCGGTTTTGTGGCTCATTATTGTTTTTTTATTTGTGTGCAAACTTGTTTTATAATATAGGTTTGTGGTTTCAAATTAATTATTTATTATCAAACGTTTTATCCATAATTATCTTAATGCCTTTGCGCTTTTTAGTTGCAAAATTATTTGTTTTTAAATCTTAAAAAAAATGTATAAGATAGACTACGTCATACAACGAATATTAACGACACTACTTTTCACATTTCCAGTAATAAAATGGGTAAAGCAATTGTATTTTAGAATTCGCCATAATACAACTTATATTAATGCTACACTTAACGTGGTGATTACCAATTTTGATAAGAAAACGGATACTACAGGAATTACTTTTGACGGACCATGTACTTTTTCACGAAATATTGAAGTAGATACATCAGGGGGGATAAAAATGGGAAAAAACATTACCATTTCTGATAATGTAACCATCCAAACACATAGCCATACTTATGAAAATCAAAGTTTATTTGATAACAAAACAAGCGCTTCTTTTTTAGAAATTGATGATGAAGTATGGATTTGTAATAATGTAGTCATTACAGGGTCTGTAAATAAAATAGGAAAAGGAGCTATTGTAGCAGCAGGAGCAGTTGTAACTAAAGATGTTGAAAATTATAGTATTGTAGGTGGTATACCCGCAAAACATATTAAATTTAGAAAAATGGATACCTTATGAAGCATCAATCTACATGGAATAAAGTTTATACGTTTAGTTTCGTAAAAAAAGCAGTAAAGTTTTTAACCTTACATTTTTCAATGTTTTTTTTAGTTCCGCCATCTTTAAGGCCTAAATTGTTGTCTTTATGTGGTGTTATTTTTAAGGATTCAAAATCGGTGTTTATTGGTACAGATGTTTTATTTGATAATTTAAAGAATACCAAAACGACAATTGGTAAAAATGTTACTATCACAACAGGCGTTAAAATAATTAATCATTTTCCGGTACTGACTAAAAATGGAGTTACCGAATATGAAATGGGCGATATTGTAATTAAAGATAATGTATTTATAGGCATGAATGCATTAATAATCAAACCCATAACAATAGGAAAAGGCGCTGTTGTTGGTGCTGGGGCAGTAGTAACAAAAGACATTCCTGACGGAGCAATTGTAGGAGGGAATCCTGCGGTAATTATTTCGTATGTATAGTCGCATTGTAGTAAATAATACAATACCTTCCATCTATATTATTGATAATAGCTTAGAGCAAATTATGAACAATTATTTTACAACCAACTAATGCACATCGGTTTTATAACACCAGAATATCCGCATCAAAACTATACTGGTAGTATAGGAGGAGTAGGTACGTTTACCAAAAATTTAGCATTGCAATTAGTGAAAAATAATTGTAGCGTTTCTGTTTTTATACACAGTCAGCCCAAAAATGAAACAGTTGTTGAAAACGGTGTTACCATTCATTTTGTAAAACAGAAAAGAATTAAAGGCTTAACGTGGTACACCAACAGGCGTTTTTTTAACAGTTATGTAAATAAAATTGTTCAAAAAGATAATATTACGGTATTAGAAGCACCAGAATGGACAGGTTTTACTGCTTTTATGAAGTTTAAATGCCCATTAGTAATTAGACTTCATGGCTCAGATACCTATTTTTGTAATTTAGAAAACAGACCCGTAAAAAGTAAAAATAAGTTTTTTGAAAAAAAAGCACTTTTAGGAGCAACTAAAATAATTGGGGTGAGTAATTTTGTAGCCAACAAAACAAAAGAGCTATTTAAGTTAGGTGTAAATATAAATACCCTATACAATACAATTGATGCCAATCAATTTCAACCTAATCATACACATGTAAAACCAAAAACAGTATTGTATTTTGGTACAATTGTTCGTAAAAAAGGAGTGCTAGAAATAGCAGAGGTTTTTAATAAGTTAGTTGAAAATGATGATGAAATAACACTAACCCTTTTAGGGCGTGATAATACTGATGTTTTTACAGGAATATCTACATTACAAATGATTAAAACTAAACTAACAACAAAAGCATTGCAAAATTTGAAACATATTCCTCCAGTACCTTATCAAGAGGTTAAGCAATACATACAACAAGCAGAAGTAGTCTTATTACCCAGTTTTGCAGAAGCCTTTCCTATGACTTGGTTAGAAGCAATGGCAATGGAAAAAAAGTTAGTAACCTCTAATATTGGTTGGGCAAAAGAATTAATGATTGATGGAGAAACAGGGTATATGGTAAACCCTAAAAATCATAAGGAATTTACAATAAAAGTATTACATTTATTGAATGACAATATAGGTGATAAAATGGCTAAAAATGCACGTAAGCATATTATTAAAAATTTTAATACCCAACAAGCTATTCAACAAAATATAGCGTTATATAAAGCATTAGTATGATTGTAGTATTTCATAAAAATAATAAAGTAGTTTCTGCTTTTGATTATAAATTGTCACAGGTTATACCTATTGATAGTACTAAAACAATATTTAATAACCTGCAATTATTAGCAAAACAACACCCAAAGCAGATAATAGGGTGGTGTTTAGAACGATTAAAAG
>CAZSQD010000226.1:0-3177 GCA_964608925.1 uncultured Kordia sp. | reverse complement strand
ATCCCTGTATAGTTACTAGGTGTAATTTGTTTCAATTCCGTTTTAATAGCATCAGAAACCTCTAGGGTATCAATAAAGTTACCAATAGACTTTGCATTAATCACTTCGTTAGTACGCGTTAAACCCTTTAAAGCTTCGTACGGATTGGGGTATGCTTCTCTACGCAATATGGTTTGTATGGCTTCTGCAACAACAGCCCAATTGTTTTCTAAATCGGCAGCAAAAGCCGCTTTATTTAATAATAATTTATTCAACCCTTTTAAAGTAGATTGAAATGCAATTAAGGTATGTCCAAACGGCACACCTACATTACGTAATACCGTACTATCGGTTAAATCACGCTGTAACCTTGAAACAGGTAATTTAGCTGATAAATGCTCAAAAATAGCATTTGCTAATCCTAAATTCCCTTCCGAGTTTTCAAAATCAATAGGGTTTACCTTGTGTGGCATTGCAGACGAACCTACTTCGCCAGCTTTAATTTTTTGTTTAAAATAATTCATAGAAACATATGTCCAAATATCTCTATCTAAATCAATAATAATAGTATTGATACGTTTTAAGTTATCAAACAAAGCTGCCATATGATCATAATGCTCAATTTGAGTAGTAGGAAACGAGTGGTGTAAGCCTAAACTGTTTACAAATTTAGCACCAAAAGCTTTCCAATCAATATTTGGATACGCTACTTTATGTGCATTAAAATTACCTGTTGCACCACCAAATTTAGCAGCACTTGGTATGTCATTTAACAAATCAAACTGTTGTTTTAAACGCTCTACAAAAACATAAATTTCTTTCCCTAAACGAGTAGGAGAAGCAGGTTGTCCATGTGTTTTAGCAAGCATCGGGATATCTGCCCATTCTTTTGATAAAGTTTCTAGTTTGTTGAAAACCGAAAAATATTCAGGAATATACACATCTCCAATCGCTTCTTTTAAAGATAACGGAATAGCAGTATTATTAATATCTTGAGAAGTTAAACCAAAATGGATAAACTCTTTATACTGTTGTAAACCCAACCCATCAAATTGTTCTTTAATAAAGTATTCTACCGCTTTTACATCGTGATTGGTCACACTTTCAATATCTTTTATCGCCTGTGCATTTTCAGATGTAAAGTTTCTATAAATATCACGTAAGGTTTCAAATAAAGAAGCATCAAAATTAGCTAATTGCGGTAGCGGAATTTCGCAAAGCGCAATAAAGTATTCAATTTCTACTAAAACTCTATATTTTATTAAAGCCTCTTCAGAAAAATAAGCTGATAATTTGTTAGTTTTACTTGCGTATCTTCCGTCAATAGGAGAAACTGCATTTAAAGCGGTAAGTGTCATGTTAGTGTGTTTTTTAATAAGCCACAAATATACGCAACCCTTTAAATATATAAAGCAGAACAGCTCCCTTTTTTAACATAGTTAAAGTAAGATTTTTTTTGTTGAAAAAATCTTACTTTTTTAGGGTTAAATTTAGTAAATTCGCAGAATTATTATACCAGAATACGGTAGTAATGATAATTTGACAAGTATTTAGAACTGTAGTCTCTTTCTTTTTTTTAAAACAACTACAGATTCATCATAAAAAAATAACGCAACTTATATTTATTATATATGGCAAAGTTTGAATTGAGACTCCCAAAAATGGGTGAAAGTGTTGCAGAAGCAACTATAACCTCTTGGTTAAAACAAGTAGGGGATACTATTGAAATGGACGAACCTGTTTTAGAAATAGCAACCGATAAAGTAGATTCCGAAGTACCTTCCGAAGTAGACGGTATAGTAACGGAAATACTTTTTAATGTTGATGACGTAGTAAAAGTAGGTGAAATTATTGCTGTTATAGAAACAGATGCTGCTGTTGCAACAACAGCTCCAGTAACACCAAAAGCTGCTATTGAAATTGAAAAAACAATAACCGAAGCTAAAAATACAGTAGCTACTCCAGTAGCTGATTTTTCAAGTTCCGATAAATTTTATTCGCCTTTAGTAAAAAATATGGCAAAAGCAGAAGGTATTTCTGTAGCCCAATTAGATGCTATTTCAGGTAGCGGAAAAGACGGAAGAGTAACTAAAAATGATATGATTTCATATCTTAAAAACAAAAGTGAAGCACCAGCAGCAGTTAAAGCTGTAGCGTCAACAAAAAGTGCTCCTGCAGCAAGTAAACCCGCGCCAAAAGTAGCGGTAAGCTTACAAGAAGGGGATGAAGTGGTAGCTATGAGCCGTATGCGAAAGTTAATTTCTGGGCATATGGTAAACTCCGTAAGCACCGCAGCACACGTACAATCTTTTGTAGAGTGTGATGTCACTAATGTGTGGAATTGGAGAGCGAAAGTAAAAGATGCATTTTTAAAGCGTGAAGGCGAAAAATTAACCTTCACCCCAATATTTATGCAAGCTGTAGCACACGCCTTAAAGAAATATCCAGGAATGAATGTTTCTATAGATGGTGATAATATCATTAACCGTAAAAACATTAATTTAGGTATGGCAGCCGCTTTACCTGATGGAAATTTAATAGTACCTGTAATTAAAAATGCCGATCAATTGAACTTGGTAGGTATGGCAAAAGCCGTAAATGGTTTAGCAAATAAGGCAAGAACTGGTAAATTAGCACCAGACGATATCCAAAACGGAACCTATACCGTAACCAATGTAGGTAACTTTGGTAGCATTATGGGAACCCCAATTATTCCGTTGCCTCAAGTAGGTATTTTGGCATTGGGCGCTATCCGTAAAACACCGGCAGTTATTGAAACACCAGAAGGTGATTTCATTGGTATACGTATGAAAATGTATTTATCGCATTCTTATGATCACCGTGTAATTGATGGTGCTTTGGGTGGAATGTTCGCTAAATGCGTATCCGATTATTTAGAAGCTTGGGATGTAAATCAAGAATTCTAGTCGATAATCTATAATTAAAAATAAAGAAAAGGTTGTTATTCATTTTTGAGTAGCAACCTTTTTTATTTGGGCGTTCCCCGAATCCTTATCAGTCTCGGCGCGCGCTATACACTGCATTACCAATAAAACACTCGAACCAACGCAAAAAGGATATCCATTGCTATCGCTAACACTTTTATTCGTTTAAAGTTTGTTCTCTATACATTTTATTCTCTACTATGTTTTAAATAAAATACTCAAACAGACGGAAGCTTCAAAAAACAACGCCTTT
>CAZSQD010000225.1:0-3188 GCA_964608925.1 uncultured Kordia sp. | reverse complement strand
CTACTACCTACTACCTACTACCTACTACCTACTACCTACTACCTACTACCTACTAATACTGTTCCTTTTCATTTGGGAAGTCCACCGCTTTTACGTCCGTACAATATTGTTGTATGGCAGTGGTCATATCATCATATAAATTCATATATCTACGTAAAAAACGCGGATTAAATTCATGCGTCATTCCAATCATATCATGCACCACCAATACTTGTCCATCAACACCATTACCAGCGCCAATACCAATTACGGGTATCGTTAAACTTTCGGCAACTTCTTTTGCTAATTTTGCAGGCACTTTTTCTAAAACCAAAGCAAAACATCCAATTTTTTCAAGCATTAAAGCATCTTTTTTTAATTTTTCAGCTTCTTCTTCTTCTTTAGCCCTTACGGTATACGTCCCAAATTTATAAATGGATTGTGGTGTTAAACCCAAATGGCCCATTACAGGAATACCCGCATTTAAAATACGTTTTACAGATTCTTTAATTTCTTTTCCACCTTCAAGTTTAACCGAGTGTCCACCAGATTTTTTCATAATCTTAATAGCAGATCGCAATGCTTTTTTAGGGTCAGATTGGTAACTTCCAAAAGGCAAATCAACCACAACCAATGCTCTTTTTGCAGCACGTACTACAGAAGCGGCATGGTAAATCATTTCATCTAAAGTAATGGGTAACGTAGTTTCATGACCAGCCATTACGTTAGAAGCGGAATCGCCTACTAAAATAACATCGGTACCAGCACCATCTACAATTTTTGCCATGGTATAATCATATGAAGTTAGCATAGAGATTTTTTCTCCATTCTTTTTCATATCAATTAATGACTTTACGGTAACTCTTTTATATTCTTTTTTAGCAACGGACATATTTTTCTTTTTTAAGAAATGTAAAATTACTAATTTAGTCGCTATTAATAAGAAAGAATGTAACTTTTTAAATATGGTATCATTTTTGAAATATAAATCACATGAAAAAAATAATAACAATCGCAATTTTGATGGTGAGTTTCACCACGTTTGCACAAACTGACGCTGAGTACGAAGTTAAATATGTAGTAGATTACTTTTTTGAAGGTTTTCATGCTTCAGATAGCTTGAAAATGAAAAATGTAATGCATGCCGATATGACTTTGCAAAGTATACAAGCTAATAAAGATGGCGTTGTAGATATTGTATATACTAATGTTGACCAATATGTAGGTATGGTAGTGCAATATGCAAAAATACAAGGGTGGGATGAAGAATTAGAAAAATACAGTTATCAAATTGATGGCAGTTTAGCACATGTTTGGGTACCCTATAAATTTTATGTAAACGGGATGCTAACCCATTGTGGTGCCAATTCCATACAATTGATAAAAGATAAAAAAGAAGGTTGGAAAATTATTTCTATTTTAGATACGCGCCGTAAAAATTGTGGGGATTAAGTTATTTAGTAGTATTTTTATAAAAGTAAATATACGCCTTAAATAAAGGGTTTTAAGACCTAAACTATAAATTTTTTTTTAAGAAAGAGTATAATTAATATTCTCTATTTAAATGATATAATTTTGATTGTATGAATATTTTTAATGCTAAATTAACCTTTACAATAATATTTTGTTTTCTACTGAATCATATTTATTCCCAAGAAAGTGATTTTGAAAAAGCGTTTGCTTCTCTAAATTTAATTGAAAAAATTGAATTTTATGATAGTTTAAGTGATTCCGTAATAGTTAAAAATGCTAATTTTTTAAAAATAAATTTTGAATTATCAGAAGTTTCAGATAAAAAAACATCTAGAAAAATAGAAATAATTAGCGCACAGTTAAGTTATCATTCAGGAAATTATATTCAAAGTGTAAATAGTCTTAGAAATATATTGGAAAATAAAGAATATAATTTAACTAGTAATGATAGTATGTTAATTTATATTGAATTGAAAAAATCATATTATAAGTTACACCTATACCCAGAAGTATTTAAAGTTAATACGGATATTACTCGTCTTATAAAAAAAGGTATTGCGCACCCACTTTGGAGTTACAATATAAATAGTAAACTATATAGTAATCTACTTCAATATGATAAAGCAACTGTAGCATTAAAAAAAGAAATTAAAGAGCTTAAAAGCTATAATACAAAAGATAAGTTAATTATACCTTCTGCATATAATGATTTAGGGTTTTATTATTTTGCTATAAAAAAGTTTGATAGTGCTCTAGTTAATTATAATAGGTCACTTACTTATGCAGATGAAGTGTTGAAAAATACGGAGACTAATCAATACCAAAATTTAACAGCAGTAATTAAAGGAAATATTGCAAATGTTTATGTTAATAAAAAAATGTATAAAGAAGCAATACCTTTATTATTAGAAGATATTTCTGTTAGCATAAGTTTAAAAGCAAATAAAAAAAATATTGTGCATAGTTATAATTTATTAACAACATGTTATTTAGAATTAAAGGAGTTTAATAATGTTGTTAAAACACTTAAAGCAATGAAGTTTTTTGTGAATAAACTGCCTAATAGCTCTATATTAGTTGACTATCTAAAAAATAAGGCAAGTTATTACAATAGTGTTAAGGAAGCAGACTCTTCAAATTATTATTTTAATAGGGCATTTATAATGAAAGATTCTATTGATATGAAACGATATTTTCAGATATTTTCAAGTAATGAATTGATTTATAAAATATCTGAAAATAAGAAACTTGTAGAGGCGCATAAAATAGATTTGAAAAATCAAGCGATTAAGATAAAAAATAATCAAAAAAATATTTTACTTTTTTTTACAATCGGGTTATTTACACTATTAATGCTAAGTCTTTATAAAACATATAGCCTTAAGAAAAGTAGAAAGGAGATAACAGAAAAAAATAAGCAAATTTTATTGAAAAGCAATCAGGTAAAAGTCGCACTCTCAGAAAAAGAAATGCTTCTAAAAGAAGTCCACCATCGTGTTAAAAATAATTTACAAATAATATCAGGATTATTAGAATTGCAAAATATAAGTATAGCGGACGAAAATGTAAAGGTATTGTTACAAGAAGGGCAAAATAGAATTCAATCTGTTGCATTAGTTCATAAATTAATGTATCAATCTGACGATATTAGTAAGGTAAATATGCAAAAATATTTAGAAGAGTGCTACATTCAAGGTTCTAACGCAACAAATCGTTGTCGTTAATTAATAATGCTA
>CAZSQD010000224.1:0-3198 GCA_964608925.1 uncultured Kordia sp. | reverse complement strand
GAGTAGACTCTACTGTTGCAGCTATATTATTACATAAAGCAATAGGTGAAAACCTACATTGTATTTTTGTAAATAATGGTTTATTGCGTAAAAATGAATTTACCGATGTGTTAAAACAATACGAAGGTATGGGTTTAAACGTAAAGGGAGTAGATGCTGCTGCACGTTTTTATAAGGCATTAGAAAATGTTGAAGATCCTGAATTGAAGCGTAAAGCTATAGGTAACGCTTTTATAGAGGTTTTTGATGAAGAATCTAAATTAATAGAAAACGCTACATGGTTAGCACAAGGTACTATTTACCCTGATGTTATTGAATCGGTTTCGGTAACAGGAGGCCCATCAGCAACTATAAAAAGTCATCATAATGTAGGTGGTTTGCCTGATTATATGAAACTAAAAATTGTAGAACCTTTACGTATGATTTTTAAAGATGAAGTACGTAGAGTAGGTGCTTCAATGGGTATTGATGCCGCATTATTAGGTCGCCACCCATTTCCAGGACCAGGTTTAGGAATTCGTATTTTAGGAGATGTTACTCCGGAAAAAGTACAAATGTTACAAGAAGTAGATGCTATATTTATTAACGGATTAAAAGAGGCTGGTTTATATGATAAAGTATGGCAAGCAGGAGCAATGCTACTACCTGTAAATAGTGTAGGAGTAATGGGAGATGAACGTACTTATGAAAAATGTGTAGCCCTTAGAGCAGTAGAAAGCACTGATGGTATGACAGCGGATTGGGTAGATTTACCCTATAAGTTTTTACAAAAAACATCTAATGAAATCATTAATAAAGTAAAAGGTGTGAATAGAGTAGTGTATGACATTAGCTCAAAACCACCTGCAACTATTGAGTGGGAGTAATTTTTTTTTAAATAGAAACACCAAAACCATCAACTTTTAGAAGCTGATGGTTTTTTTGTATAAATAATTGTTATATAGTGTACAATACTTTACTTTTGGCAAGAAGATTGTATTTAAACTATTGAAACATAAAATTAACACATGAAAAAAATAACCTTTACACTCCTTTTTATCATCACTTTTACCTTTCAGTCATTTGCACAAGGTTTTTTTGAGCATACGGTAAAAGCAGGGGAATCAGTAGCTTCAATAGTTCAAAAGTATGAAGTATCACCTTATGAAATTTATCAATTAAACCCAGACGCAAAAGAGGGGTTAACGTCAGGTATGGTTTTGGTATTTTTAAAGAACAGCAGTTATCCTTTTGACGCAAGGTTGATAGACATTAAAAAATATAAAGTAGGTAAAAACGAAAAATCAGAAGACATTGCGGCAGCAAATAATATTGATGTTGCAACACTTAAAAAGTATAATCCCAAATTATATTCTGAGCCTGCACATAAAGGTTGTAAATTAAAAATACCTGTATTTAGTAACGCTATTAGTGATGCAACCACATCAAATATAGTTGAGGTGGTTACCGTTTCAACAACAACTAATGCGGTAAACCATAAAGTATTACCAAAAGAAACTAAATATGGTATTGCCAAACAATACAAATTAACAATAGCTGAATTAGAAAGGTTAAATCCGCAAATTAAAGAAGGATTAAAAGAAGGACAAATATTAAAAATCACTAAAGCAGAACAGGTAGTAGTTACTACAGATAATAATGAGGTAGTTGAAAATAAATATGAATATTATACTGTAAAAGCTAAAGAAGGTTTTTACCGTTTAACCAAAAAATTAGGCATAACCAAAGAAGAATTAATTGCTTTAAACCCATTATTAAAAGAAGGGATTAAATTAGGGATGTTATTAAAGTATTCTAAAAAGGATAAAGCTGTTGCAGATAAAGTAGTTTATAATTTAGCGGACAGTATTACAAACCATAATATGCAACATGTAACATTTTTACTACCATTAAGGTTACATAAAATTGTAACTACTGATTCAACAACTACTAACTTAAAAAAACTAATTAAAAGAGATAAAGTAATGAATATTGCTTTAGATTTTTATACGGGCGCACAATTGGCAATTGACTCTTTAAAACAATTAGGAATTAATACCAGAGTGAATGTGTTAGATACCAAATATGGAGCTGACAAATCACTAAACAAAAAACGTATTAACGAAATAATAGCAACCAATTTTCAAGAAAATGAAATTATTATTGGCCCAATTGTACCTTCAAATATAAAACCAATAGCAAATGGTTTAGCCGATAAAAAGGTAACAATACTGGCTCCGTTTTCATTAAAGAGCAACTATAAGGCCGCTAATTTTTGTGAAACATCTGCTTCCTTAGCATTTCAGCGTAAAAAAATGATTGCTTATTTAGAAAACGATGTGAAAAATAAACAATTCATTATTGTAGCAGATACTACTGTAGCACAAATTAAAAAGGAATTGATAGCTAAATTTCCATTAGCAAAAATTGTGACTCCCCGAGCAAATAAAAACGGGTTGTTAATACCAAAAGATTTTGATGGTATATTGAGTAAAGAAAAAGAAAATGTAGTACTTATTGAAACTAAAAAAGTAGGTTTAGTAGCTACTGTAGTAAGTATATTAGATACCAAATTAAGTACCTATAAAATTAAAATAGCAACAACAAGTAGCCAAAAACAGTTTGATAATAAAGGTATTGCGAATAGGTATAAAACAAAATTAAACTATCATTTTCCATCCGTTTACAAAATAAAAGAATTTGATAAAGGTGATAAGTTTCTTGAAAAATACAAACAAACCTATGGGAAGTATCCAAATAGATATGCTTTAAGAGGATTTGATTTAACGTTTGATATATTATTGCGTCAAGCAAATAAAGAAACTTTAGCACAAGCTTTATTAGAAATAGGAGAAACTACTTATATTGAAAATAAGTTTAATTATGCAGTAAACACAACGGAAGGTTTTACTAATACAGCTATTTATATATTACATTATACGCCTAACTTTCAAATAGAAGAGGTTATTATTGAAGAGGCCATTATTGAAGAAAAAGAAATAGAGTTGGTAGCGCCACAAAATATAGATCCTGTTTTAGAGGAGAAATAATTTATAAATGATATTTACACGTTTTTTATTCTTTTTTATCATAACTCAATTTACTTTTGCACAAGAAACTGAAAAACCTTGGCGTGCCAATGAAAAATTAGCGTGGTCAGACTTTACCGGTAAACCAAATGCAAATCATCCGTTTTCAGCAACAATAGCAACAGGTTTA
>CAZSQD010000223.1:0-3228 GCA_964608925.1 uncultured Kordia sp. | reverse complement strand
CTGTTTTACCTACTCCAGCACCACCAAATAATCCAATTTTACCACCTTTTGCATACGGCTCAATTAAATCAATTACTTTAATACCTGTAAATAAAACTTCTGTAGAAGTTGATAAATCTTCAAATTTAGGGGCTTGTCTGTGAATTGACAAACCATCTTTACCTGTTTTAGGTAAATCTTTTAATCCATCAATAGGATCTCCAATTACGTTAAAAAGACGTCCGTAAACATCATCTCCAATTGGCATTTTTATAGGTGATCCAGTAGCTATTGCTGCTGTACCTCTACTTAAACCATCTGTTGAATCCATTGAAATGGTACGTACTGTATTTTCTCCAACATGAGATTGTACTTCAAGGATTAATTTATTTCCGTTGTTATTAACTTCTAATGAATCATAGATTCTTGGAAGTTCGGCATTTGCATCGTCAAAAACGACATCTACAACTGGCCCGATAATTTGTGCAACTTTTCCTGTAACTGCTGACATTGGTGAATATTTAATGTTTAAAAATTAGACGTTATCGTCTTTTTTTGCGGTGCAAAGATAGGGTTTTAATTATAAAAAAAACTATTTTTTAAATGAAAAAAGCACCCTAATTATTAGGATGCTTTTTGTTCTTTATTTTCTCTAAAAATAATTACTCTACAGTAACTGATTTTGCTAAATTTCTTGGCTGATCAACATTACACTTACGCATTACCGCTATGTGATATGACAATAGCTGTAATGGTATAGTAGTTAATAATGGGCTCAATAACTCTAACGTATCTGGAACCTCTATAACGTGATCGGCTATTTCTCTAACATCTACATCACCCTTAGTTACTATTGCTATTATTTTACCTTTACGAGCTCTTATTTCTTCAATATTACTGACTACTTTTTCATAATGCCCTTTTTTAGTAGCAATTACTACTATTGGCATTTTTTCATCAATTAAAGCAATAGGCCCATGTTTCATTTCGGCAGCAGGATACCCTTCTGCATGAATATAGGATATTTCTTTTAATTTTAAAGCACCTTCTAAAGCTACTGGAAAATTAAATCCTCTTCCTAAATATAAAAAGTTAGGGGAATCTTTATAAATTGCCGCAATAGCTTTTATGTTTTCATCAGAAGCTAATGCTTCTGCAACCTTAGCTGGTATTAACTCTAACTCTTGTAAATGTAAATGATACTCTTCATTAGAAATACTTCCTTTTGCTTTTGCTAATTTTAACGCCATAAGCGTTAAAACTGTAATTTGAGTAGTAAACGCTTTGGTTGATGCTACTCCAATTTCTGGTCCTGCATGTGTATACGCCCCTGCATCTGACTCTCTTGAAATAGTAGAGCCTACAACATTACATACCCCAAACACAAATGCTCCGTTTTGTTTTGCTAATTGTATTGCCGCACGAGTATCAGCAGTTTCACCAGATTGTGAAATAGCTATAACCACATCTTTTGAAGATATTACTGGGTTTCTATATCTAAACTCCGATGCGTATTCTACCTCAACTGGTATTCTTACTAAACTTTCAAAAACGTATTCCGCAACTAAACCTGCGTGCCATGATGTTCCACAAGCTACAATAATAATTCTATCGGCATTTAAAAAACGCTCCAAATGATTATCAATACCTGCCATTCTAATAATACCTTCATTCACTAACATCCTACCTCTATAAGTATCTGTTATAGCATTAGATTGCTCATAAATTTCTTTAAGCATAAAGTGATCATACCCACCTTTTTCAATTTGCTCTAAATTTAGTTCTAATTCTTGAATAAATGGAACTATTAAAGTATCATCTGCAATTTTACGTAGTTTTATTTTTTTACCAATTCTTATTACTGCAATTTCACCATCTTCTAAGTAAATAGCATTATTAGTATATTCTATAAACGGTGAAGCATCTGAAGCGATGAAAAATTCTTTTCTATCTTCTCCAACGCCAATTGCCAATGGGCTACCCATACGGGCAGCAATTATTTCATTAGGCTTTTTTTTATCAAAAACAGCAATTGCATACGCACCCACAACTTGTGTTAGCGCTAAACGTACTGCTTTTCCTAATTTTACATTTTCATTTTTTTGTACGTATTCAATCAAGTTAATCAATACTTCCGTATCCGTATCTGATTTAAAAACATATCCTTTACTTTGTAATTCTTTTTTTAATGACGCATAGTTTTCTATGATTCCATTATGTATAATTACTAATTCTTCTGAGTTTGAATAATGTGGATGAGAGTTTAAATCATTAGGCACTCCATGTGTTGCCCAACGCGTATGACCAATACCTAAATGACCATTTAATGTAATTTCTTCTTTGGATCTTTTTTGTAAATCAACTACTTTCCCTTTTGTTTTGGAAAGTTTAATATTTTCTCCGTCATACAATGCAATACCTGCACTATCATAACCTCTATATTCTAAACGCTGTAACCCTTTTATAATAATTGGATATGCTTCTCTATACCCAATATACCCTACTATTCCGCACATACTCTCTTTCTCTTAATTTAACTTTGTATAATGGATTTTTAATTTTAGCTTTTTTGGTGCTACCGCATTTTCATTATACAATACTGTACCTTGATGTGAAGTTACTGATGCTGACAAAACACTTTCAGGATCGGTAACGTCTTTTATGTCCGAACTCCCTAATGAATTCACATTATTTGAAATTAACAACCCTAATTTAACGTTGGTAGAATCTTTTTTAACAATATTTTTAATATGCTCCGTAATGTTTATTTTATACTTAACCCCATTACCTGATCCATCTCTTTGCAAGCGTCCTAAATGTCCTGTTTTAGACAATAAAGGCGATGTAGTGTTTGTTGTTTCTATCAAATAATCTACCAGTACTTTATTATTTTTAATATCATATAAAAAAACACGTTCAGGCTCTGTTGTGTTTGCATTAGGCGCAATGTTGTCCGCTACATAAAACTCTATGTTCGCTTCATTTATCAACCAGTTTTCCGCCTCATCTTGAATATCTGTTAATTCAACAGAAGTTCTATCATCATCAGACGTTGGATTGAATAAATCAATTTTTACCATTGCTCCTTCTCCACCTTTCAAATAGATTTTATCAGCATCTTCTGTATATGAAATATTGTTAGCAAATGTATTTACACGATTTCCCTGGAAAAGTAATTTAACACTTCCTACCTCTTCAATATCTTGACCCGGAACACCATCAACATCAATTGGTGTAGTTCCGTCATCT
>CAZSQD010000222.1:0-3256 GCA_964608925.1 uncultured Kordia sp. | reverse complement strand
TAATACTCTTGTTTTATTGAACTACAAGATAAGAAATTATCTACTGACCTCTAAAAATTAATTTACAATTGTAAATATTGGGGTGTAAGTTGTGCCATTACTGTCTATTTTATCAATTTTTAAAAAACCATTATTAACGGAATAATATAATTGGTATGGGTATGATTTAAAATAATAGACTTTTTCATAAGCAATACTATTTAAAGTGTAATTTCCAATGTAATTAAAACTGTTACTTTTTGTAAAGTGGATGTCGTAATTGTTTGTTGGGTAATCTGATAAAATAAGGTAAAGGGTATTATATTGATAATATGAAGAAGGTTTAACTGAAATTCTTCCTGAGAATCCTGAGTTGTCACTATATTCAATAACTCCATATTGCACAAAAGGTATCGCCTTTATAAGTAGAAAAACCTGACAGTGGACCAAAACCACCATTTGACGGAGGATCAATTAGCTCTAGAGTTTTTTTAGTAATGGTGAAAATTTTAATATCTCCAGTAGATTCTTCTTTTAATTTAAACTCCTCATCTAAATGATAACTATCATAAAAGCTTATTTCTTCAGCATTTAAATAATAATAATCTTCTTTTTTTTCACAAGAAATCAAAGTAATAAATATAAATAGGGAGAAAAGGTATATATGTTTCATAATATAATTTTTCAATAAAGATATTATTTTATCAACACTTGGTTGTTAAATTTGAGTTAACATTTTAACTGCTTTATCTACGCTATTAATATTCTCAAAAGTAAGTAATAAGCGCAATCCATTTTTGGTTTCTTTTTCTTTCACTTTACAGAGCTTTGGGTTTTGTTGTACAAACTGTAATACTTGGGTAAAACGAGGAGTTTCGTAATATTTAGAAGTTTGATCGGCAATAAAATAACCAATCATTTTGCCTTTTTTCATTACTAATTTTTCCAAACCTATGTTGGCGGCTACCCATTTTAAATGTACGGATGCTAATAAATCAATAGCTTGAATAGGCAATTCGCCAAAACGATCTTCCAATTCTTTTTGATATTTTTCTAAATCTACATTGGTTTTTAAATCGGCTAATTTACTGTATAAGCTCAAGCGTTCAGCAATGTTATTGATATAATCATCAGGGAAAAGCAACTCAAAATCGGTATCTATTTGTGTGTCTTTTACAAAAACGGTTATCTCATTTTTTTGTTCGTCAGCATACAAATCGGCAAACTCATTGTGTTTCAATTCATCAATAGCTTCGTTTAATATTTTTTGATAGGTAGCAAAACCTATTTCATTTATAAAACCACTTTGTTCTCCTCCTAAAATATCACCTGCACCACGTATTTCTAAATCTTTCATGGCAATATTAAATCCGCTCCCTAAATCAGAATGTACCACCAAAGCTTCAATACGTTTACGTGCATCATCAGTCATTGCACTATAAGGAGGTGTAATAAAATAACAGAATGCCTTTTTATTGCTACGCCCAACACGTCCACGCATTTGATGTAGATCTGATAAGCCAAAATTATTGGCATTATTAATAAAAATAGTATTGGCATTGGGTACATCTAAACCAGATTCAATAATGGTAGTAGCTACCAAGACATCAAATTCGTTATTCATAAAAGCCAACATCAATTGCTCTAATTTTTTACCTTCCATTTGCCCATGACCAATGGCAATTTTTGCATTGGGTACTAAACGCTGTAACATACCCGCTACTTCCTTGATGTTTTCAATACGGTTATGAATAAAAAACACTTGTCCGCCACGTTGTATTTCATATGCAACAGCATCACGAATTACATCTTCAGTAAACCTGATTACCTGTGTATCTATTGGGTAACGGTTGGGTGGCGGTGTGTTTATGGTACTCAAATCACGCGCTGCCATTAAACTGAACTGTAAGGTACGTGGTATGGGAGTTGCGGTAAGAGTTAAAGTGTCTACGTTTTCTTTAATGGTTTTGAGTTTTTCTTTTACAGAAACACCAAACTTTTGCTCTTCATCTACAATTAGCAACCCTAAATCTTTAAATTTTACTTTTGCATTTGTTAGTTGATGCGTACCAATTAAAATATCAATTTTACCTGCTTCTAAATCTTTAAAAATTTGTGTTTTTTGTTTTGCGGTTCTAAAACGGTTGATATAATCTACAGTAACAGGCATATCTTTTAACCGTTCGGTAAATGTTTTTTGATGCTGAAAAGCTAAAATAGTAGTTGGTACTAAAATGGCTACTTGCTTGCCATTATCTACCGTTTTAAAAGCAGCGCGTATGGCTACTTCGGTTTTTCCAAAACCTACATCACCACAAACCAATCTATCCATTGGACGTTCACTTTCCATATCCGCCTTTACATCTTGTGTAGCGGTGTATTGATCTGGTGTGTCTTCATACATAAAAGAGGCCTCCAACTCGTGTTGTAAATAGCTGTCTGGAGCAAATTGAAACCCTTTTTGTGCTCTCCGTTTTGCATATAATTTGATTAAATTAAAAGCAATATGCTTAACTCTGCTTTTGGTTTTTTGTTTGAGTTTTTTCCAAGCACCAGAGCCTAATTTGTAAATTTTAGGGGTTTTACCATCTTTGCCGTTGTATTTGGTAATTTTGTGTAGGGAGTGGATGCTTACATATAACATATCACGCTCACCATAAACCAACTTAATGGCTTCTTGTTTTTTTCCTTCTACATCTATTTTTTGTAAACCTGCAAACCTACCAATACCATGATCAATGTGGGTTACATAATCGCCTTTTTGCAAGCGTGTTAATTCTTGTAAGGTAATGGCTTGTTTTTTTGCATATCTGTTTTTGATATGAAACTTATGATAGCGCTCAAATATTTGATGGTCGGTATAGCAAACGGTTTTACTGTCATCATCAATAAACCCTTTATGAATAGGGAGTACAGTAGTTTTATAAGTAACAAGTTTATTTTACCAGAGAGACCCTCATTTAAAAACCTAGAGACAACTGAACGATTTGAGACCTGAACCATCTGTTTCGAACCCAAAATTTTAGAAAGAATATTAACAAAATTTGCTCTAAAAAGATAACTCTGAACAACAGTAACTCCACTCTCTTTCAGATATTTTTTTAATTTCCACGCATAATAAGGGATTAGAAACATACTATCACGTGAATTATTCGTAAAGTAGACTCTTTTTACTTCCAAAGGTAGTTCATAAAGGTCATTTTTTCCTAATGACAAAATAGTTACTGTTTTACCCTCTTTGATAAACTGTTTTGCCAATGTTACCATTACTCGTTGA
>CAZSQD010000221.1:0-3294 GCA_964608925.1 uncultured Kordia sp. | reverse complement strand
ATTTTTGTTGAAGAAGGTAGAACTTTAGCTAAAAAAATACACGTGTTACAACAACAAGGTTTTGCGCGTATAAAGGTAAATAACAAGGTTATACGTATAGAAGATTTTGACGGTAAAAAAACAGATTCTCTTTTTTTAGTAGTGGATAGAATTGTGGTAAAAACTGATGACGATTTTTATAATAGATTAGCAGATGCCATACAAGTAGCATTTTATGAGGGTAACGGAACCTGTATACTTGAAAATTTAACAACGGAAGCTACTCATCATTTTAGCAATAAATTTGAGTTAGACGGCATTACTTTTTTAGAACCTAACCTACATTTATTTAGCTTTAACAATCCCTATGGTGCTTGCCCTACTTGCGAAGGTTACGGCAGTGTAATTGGGTTAGATGAGAGTTTGGTAATCCCCAACACTTCTCTATCTATCTTTGATCAAGCCATATATGCTTGGAGAGGTGAAAGTATGAGTTGGTATAAAAACGAGTTGGTAAACAGTGCTTATAAATTTGATTTTCCAATACATAAACCCTATTTTGAATTATCTGAAAAAGAAAAAAATCTACTTTGGAAAGGGAATACACATTTTACAGGATTAACCGATTTCTTTAAAGAGTTAGACGCAAAAAGCTATAAAATTCAAAACCGAGTAATGTTATCTCGTTACCGTGGAAAAACAAAATGTACTACCTGTGAGGGGAAACGTTTACGCGTAGAAACCAATTATGTAAAAGTTGCCAATACCGCTATTTCCGACTTGGTAGAGCTTTCCGTAAAAGAATTAATTGAGTTTTTTAATCACTTAAAATTAGATACTCAAGATGCTCAAATTGCAAAACGATTACTAAAAGAAATCAATACACGTTTGGCTTTTTTAGAAAATGTAGGTTTAGATTATTTAACGCTAAACCGTAAATCAAATACCCTATCTGGAGGCGAAAGTCAGCGAATTAATTTAGCCACTTCTTTAGGCAGTAGTTTGGTTGGCTCTATGTATATTTTAGATGAACCCAGTATAGGATTGCACCCCAAAGATACCGAAAAGCTAATTGGTGTATTAAAAAATCTTCGTGATTTAGGAAATACCGTAATTGTAGTAGAACACGATGAGGATATTATGAAAGCAGCCGATGAAATTATTGATATTGGACCAGAAGCAGGTACATTTGGAGGCGAAGTAGTAGCAACAGGAAACTTTAAGCAGTTGTTAAAATCAAACTCCTTAACCGCACAATATTTAACCGAAAAACTAAAAATTGAAGTTCCTAAAACCCGCAGAACATCCAAACATCAAGTACATATTATTGGAGCAAGAGCCAACAATTTAAAAAATATTGATGTTACCTTTCCGCTGGACGTTTTAACAGTAGTTACTGGTGTTTCTGGTAGCGGAAAATCTACTTTAGTACGCAACATCCTCTATCCTGCCCTACATACTGAGTTGGGTGGTTACGGTAAAAAACCAGGAGAATTTACCGCTATAAAAGGAAGTTTTAAACACATTAAA
Organism: uncultured Kordia sp.; assembly: GCA_964608925.1. Lineage (GTDB taxonomy): Bacteria > Bacteroidota > Bacteroidia > Flavobacteriales > Flavobacteriaceae. Next base: position 1,785 of record CAZSQD010000221.1, on the reverse strand, counting down.
AGTATTGAATTTGTAAATCAAAACCCAATTGGAAGGTCTTCACGTTCCAATCCTGTTACCTATATAAAGGCGTATGATGATATTAGAGCGTTATATGCCAACCAAAAACTATCAGGCATACGCAATTACCAACCCAAACATTTTAGTTTTAATGTAGACGGCGGACGTTGTGAAGTTTGTAAAGGTGAAGGCGAAGTAACCATAGAAATGCAATTTATGGCAGATGTACATTTAGAATGCGAAACCTGTAAAGGCAAGCGTTTTAAAAAAGAAGTATTGGAAGTGCAATTTCATAGCAAATCAATACATGACATCCTATCCATGACTATTGATGAAGCATTAGCCTTTTTTATTACGCACAATCAAACTAAAATTAGCACTAAATTACAACCCTTACAAGACGTTGGTTTAGGCTATGTACAATTAGGTCAAAGTAGCGCTACATTATCTGGTGGTGAGGCACAACGTATTAAATTAGCTTCTTTTTTAGTAAAGGGAAAAACAAAAGATAAAGTGTTGTTTATTTTTGATGAACCCACAACAGGATTACATTTTCACGACATTCAAAAATTACTCACTTCTTTCAATGCCTTAATTGAAAAAGGACATAGTATAATTGTTATTGAGCACAATTTAGAGCTCATTAAATGTGCCGATTATATTATTGATTTAGGCGTAAGTGGAGGTAATTTAGGTGGCGAACTCTTGTTTCAAGGTACTCCTGAAGAATTAACCAAAAGTAAAAAATCCGTTACCGCACCGTATTTAGCGGCGAAATTGTAAGCCCATCCTAAGTAAAGGAACTGTTATCTAATTTAATATCTTATTATTTGGGCGTTCCCCAAATCCTTATCAGTCTCGGGGCGGGCTATCATTACTCGCTATAAAAATGGCATAAATGCCACCATTTTTAGGAGCTCAAACACGCCATTCTATCCCTAACGCAAAAAAAAAATCCACTTTACTCCCACTACTTCCTTCTACACTTTTTTTTTTGGCACGCTCTTTGAAAATATACTTTCATAACCATAGCGTAAGCCGAAAAGCTAAAAATGAGTAGGCACCTTTTTAAAAACAAATATTATGAAAAAAGTAGCATTAATTTTCGCACTCGTTTTTATGGCGTTTGTAAACGCAAACGAAATAACAAACAACAACACCGTAACCACAAACCGAGAAGCATCTCGTTACAGTTACAATCAACCTTTAAAATTTATAGAGCGTGGAGTAGAATTTTTTGTATTCCCAAACGGTGAATTCGATTTTAACACACACCCTCGCTATCATAGATCTAATTACAGACGTAATAATGTAAGTGTACACATAAACACCACATACGGAACACCAAGAAGTCATAACAGAAGAGCACATTATAGCGGTGTACGTGTAGCACATGACCATTTAGGCAGAGTTAGACGTATTGGTAACGTATTTATTAATTATGACCGTAACGGACGTATAAAACGTGTAGGAAGTGTCTACATGAACTACCATCACCGTTTATTAACCAATATTGGTGGGTTGCATATATTTTATAATAGACATCATAGAATTATTAGAACAACAGGTAGTATTAAACATGATATAGGTTGTCATTTCTGCGGAACATTTAGCTGTACAATCAATCACTATGACAATCATAACAATTGGAACAGTCAACCTGATACTGATTGGGATAATGACTGGGGAGATGATAGTGACCACGGTAATGATGATATGTACTATTACAAAACGCAAAAGAATAACAAAACAAAAAAGCGTAGCAAACGCTAAAATATACTTACA
>CAZSQD010000220.1:0-3345 GCA_964608925.1 uncultured Kordia sp. | reverse complement strand
TTATTTTATATTTTCCTATAGAAGAACAATGGCTGTCTTTTTCATTACTAAATTTCGCAACAGTTTCCTTATTAGAATTAGTTTCAAAAACATCACAAGAACCATGAGCTACCAATTCTGAATTTATGATTTGCTTCTTTTTAAAATCATAAATAAAAAATCTTTTTTTACCAGGATGAATACTGTAATCTAATAAAAAATAATAATCGGTATTAAAATTATTATTTTTACAATACTTAAATGCTTCTAAATTTTGATTTGTATAGTTTTTTAATTCAGGCATTATAGTTTCTCTCTTTAATTGATTGCAGTTAAACAGAAATAAAATTGAAATTAAACTAGAGTATATTAACCTACTTCCCATCTCTATCCACTTTTATACGTTCGGTAGCGTTGGCTAAGTCCCAAGCGGTATAAAAAATAAGCTGTGTACGGGTGGTTAATAAGTCATAATCAATTTTATCAGCGGTATCGGTATGTTTATGATAATCTTCATGAATACCACTAAAAAAGAAAACTGCAGGAACTCCATTTTTCGCAAAGTTATAATGGTCTGATCGGTAATAAATACGTTCAGGGTCATTACGGTCATTGTATTTATAGTCTAATTTAAAGTCTGTTAAATTTTTGTTTGCATTGGTAACGGCTTTATCTAAACCCGTACTCAAACGATCGGCTCCAATTACATACACATAGTTTTTATCAGCTTTATGTATGGTGTCTGACCTTCCAATCATATCTATATTAATGTTAGCAATAGTATTGTCTAATTTAAAAACAGGGTTTTCAGAGTAATAACGAGAGCCAAACAATCCTTTTTCTTCACCTGTTACGTGTAGGAATAGGATAGATCGTTTTGGGCCGTTTCCATCTTTTTTAGCTTGTTTAAAAGCTTCTGCTATTTCCAATAAAGCTACGGTTCCTGTTCCATTATCATCTGCGCCATTAAAAATTTTACCATCTTCAATACCAATATGATCTAAATGTGCTGATATAATTAGTAATTCTTCGGGTTTTTCAGAGCCTTTAATATATGCCAATACGTTTTCGGAGTCATGTTTACTCTTTCCTTTAAAATAAGCAACGGGAATATTTTGGTAATAATTATCGGTACCAAAAGCAGAAGGTATGTTCATTTTTTGGTATTCTTTTTTAATAAATGCTGCTGCCTTTTTTTGTCCAGGTTCACCAGTATTACGTCCTTCAAATTCATCCGAAGCATAAATATACAAGTCGGTTTTCATTTCTTGAGCCGTTATGGTATTGGCATAAGTAGTTACATTTTTAACCACTTCTTTTTCTACTTTAGGAGTGTTTTTTTTGTGTGTACAGCAAGCAGTTGTTATAACTACGGATGCTAAAAGGATTATATTTTTCATATTTATCTCCCTAGAATATGGGAGTCTCGTTTTTAAATTAAACTTATTTTAATAATGTGAACTTATACCAATTTAACATTCTAATATCGCAATAAAATCGTTTAATTTTCATCATATTTTCGTTAAAATATTGAGCCATAGCAAAGGCTATGTTTAAATATTTTGCCTTAATCTAATAAAAATTATTTCAATTCATTTATACGACATTAAAAAATTAAATTGGTATTGCATATTTTTTTATAAACCATCAAGATCTTCTAAATCCTCAAGGTCTTCTAAATCTTTTACAGCATCTTTTTCTGATTTTTCTTTACGTTGCTCAAATTGTATGTCTTTTACTACTTCATCAGTAGTTAAAACACTTCTACTCATAGAAATTAATGCACCAACAAAGGCAATACCAATTAATACTTTAGGTAATTTGGTTGATAAGCCTTCTTGATTGTATAATTTTAATACAATAAACCCACAAATAATGGTAATAAAAGCAGGAAAAACGGTTAAGTTTCCTATCGGAAATATAGTAAAGGCTATTGTAATAATACAACCTAAAACGGCAATAATGAGTGCTAATATTTTCATGTAATTAATATTTTAAGTTGATGGCTTTGGTTAATTTTAATTGTCCGCTTCCTACAGGAATACTAAATTTTATTAATACGGGTATTTTATTATTATCGGCAGTTAAATACAAGATATTACCTCCCTTTTTTAACTTTTTTGTATTTGCTGAAACGGCAATTTTATAACATTTTTTATTTCCAAAAATAGTGTTAATATTTTCTGTTCCTAAAAAAGTAAGGGTTACGGGTTTTGTTTTACGATCAAAAACAATATTAAATTTTTTTGTAACTCCTTTTTTAGCACCTTCTAATGGTAAATTACGAATGTAATAAATGGTAGAAACAATATCTCTGGTGTTGGCGGGTATAGTAAAGTTAGTTTTTACCTCACCTGCATGCCCTCTTACATAGGTAGCTTTTACCTTATTACCTCTATAAATATATTTTTCCTTACGGATGGTTCCATTTTCTACAGCATCTCTTTTATATAAAACAGGTTTTAAAGTATATGGAGTAACATAGGCTTCATATAAATCTCTAATTTTAAAAAAATCATCCCATTTTTTATATGTATTTGCGGTACATTTTAAGCGTAAATAGCTGCTTTTTTTAGTTTTTACAGTAGTAATATTCATATTTACCTGCGCAAATGTGGTTAATATACCAGACATTTTATAAGATGCTTGATAGGTTAACTGTTCGCCAGATTTGAATGCTTTAGAGCTAAGATTCTGTGCGGTACTGCTTGCAAAACAAAATAGCAAACAAGCAATAGTTGTAATTTTAAAAAGGTTTTTCATAAGTTATAAGTATTGTATGGTCAAAAATAACGCTTTTAAGTTGAGTTTATTTTAAAATTATCTTAAAATATGTAACATAGTCTACGTTTACACGTCATATTAGTACATCAGTCAATCATAAAAGCTTTTTTTATTATAAATCACATTACAATAATCTTGCCTTTATGAAAATATCAACCTTAAAATCACAAAAAAAATGAAAACAGAAGACAACACGATGATTACCATAATGCACTACAGTCAATTACTAAATTTAGTAACGGGTTTTGGTGGCTTTTAGTACCCTTTATTATTTGGATTGTAAAACGTGATGAGATAGTAGATTTAGATCACCACGGGAAAGCCATTATAAACTTTCAGGCCAGTATGTTTTTATGGGCGATACTTGCAATACCTTTAATTTTAGCTTTGGGCTTAGGACTATTAATATTACTAATTATACCCATACTAATGTTTATATACCCTATTATTAATGGTATGCGAGCAGGAGAGGGGAAACCTGTAAGTTACCCATTTACCATTTCTTTTTTAAAGTAAAATAGTATTACAATAGCAAGATTCAAGTCACAAATGCAACTTTTGGGTTAAACAATAATTTATTCA
>CAZSQD010000219.1:0-3423 GCA_964608925.1 uncultured Kordia sp. | reverse complement strand
CTTTAACTCTAATAGGTTTATTTTTGACTTATAAAACCCTATAATTTTAGAATTATTTACAGGTAATAAAAAATAACCATTAATCATTATTGGCAGTAACCCCAATAAGAATAATATTGAAAAGATATTTCTACGTTTTTTTATAACGTTCTTCACTTAAATAGCATATTATTTTATCTACCATTTCGCTACCTCACTATTAATTCTTTGTTTCATCTCCTCTACAATATTATATACCGCAGGACAAACTTATACAACTTACATAGCTTCTTTTTATACCTCTACAAAATTGAATACCCCAGTACAATACCTAATTCTGATAATTTACCTTTTGTAACAGGTGACACATATATATCATTTATTGATAAATATCGTAACTCCAATGAAAACTTTTTATATAATATTCCAACCCCTCCTACTAAATAAAAATTAGGGCTTATTCCTACTTTTCTCTCTGAGCCATTTCCATTAAAAGTATTAAATTTAGTATAGCTTGATTTTGATTTTATTTTTAAATTATAACCAAGTCCTAAATTCACAAAAGGCGTAAATTTCTTTATTTTTTGATTTTTAATTTTATACCTAAGAAGTGTAGCTATATTAAATACGTTTTCTTTAAACTTATAATCTTTATAAACGACCGTAGCTGTTTGTGGATTTTCTTTGAAAAGAATATTGTAGGAATGATAGCTTAACTGGCTATATACTGACCATTTTTTTAAATTTTTACCTAATACAAATTCATATGCCAAACCAAATTTAAAATTTTTTTCACTTTCATCTCCCACAAAATACTTCATATAAAAATCATTCGATTGTATCCTTAATGTTGCATTAGAAACTCCAGCAAATACAAACAAATTCTTTTCGCTTTTTGAAATGTTTTTTTTCAAATACTCTTGAGTTGAACCATTTTCATTGCAATTATTATATTTAGTTATTATTTTCATAATCACCTGACTTTTAAAACCTATATCATTTATTTTTACAGATTCACAATTATTTGTCAGCAGTTTTAACTGTCCAATATATTTTTTATAATCAAATATATCAATATTATTTTTAGCTAACTTTTTTCTGTAAATCAACTCTATTATTTTATCATTATTTTTTATAATAAATAAATGTTGACGCACATTTTGATATACATACAAACTAATTTCACCTACTACTAATACATTCAAGAAAATGTGCTTTTCTATTAATTTAACTTCATCTCTGAAATCCATTTTTTGAATTCGTTGCTCTGTCATATCCAACATGACCAATCTACTAGTAAACTTATCATCTAGAACATTAAATGACATTAACTGCTCAGGAGTATAATATATTAAATTACCCTCCACAGATTTTTTAAAACTAATTTGAGTTGGCGTTCGTTTCCAATCTCTATAATCAATTAAGCCTGATAAAACACTTCCGTCTTTAAGTGTTATTTGTCCTTCTATAAAATTAGTTTGCGCATAAGAATTTACGACTAATGACAATAAAATTAGTTTGAAATATATTTTCATTTTGCTGTTAGTTTTAAATTACTCTGCAATAATAATAATAATAACCACTACCTAACCTTTATTCTTTTTTTCATCTCTTCTACAATATTATATACCGCAGGACAAATTTCTACATTATTATGGGTAACGTCTAATATGGTCTGAAATTTACGGCGGTTGGTATGCGGATATTCTTTACACGCTTTTGGGCGCACATCATAAATTAAACAATAATTATCCGAAGCTAAAAATGTACAAGGAGCTTCTTGCAATACCTTAAAATTATCTTCATCTACACGCAAATATTTTTCCGTAAATACCTGTTCTTTCATTTTAAAATGTTTTGCAATTCTAAAAATATCTTTTTCAGTAAAAATAGGACTTGTCGTTTTACAGCAATTTCCACAAGTTAGGCAATCGGTACGTGAAAACTCATCATCATGCAACTCTTGCATTGTGTAATCTAAATCCTTTGGTGGATATTTTTTTAACTTTACAAAATATTTTTTTGTTTCTAAATAAGTATCTTTGTACTGTTTTGGTAACGCTTTTAACCTTTCTTCCATAACGCAAATATAACACTATGACCGATATATTAGGTACTGCTTTATTAGATTATTACAATGACAATTATACGGAAGATATTATTACGGAATCTACCATTAGTGAAGCTGATGAAATGCCGCTACCCTATTTGTTTAGAGATTTTGAGGATATGCCTCTGTTGGAGCAAAAAGCACTACAATTAGCAAAAGGAAAAACATTAGATGTAGGTTGTGGAGCAGGTAATCATGCGTTGTATTTACAAGAAAAAGGATTACTTGTAAACGCTATTGACATATCAAAAGGAGCGGTTGAAGTGAGTAGTTTACGTGGAGTACAAAATGCAACACAACAAAATTTATTTGACGTAAAACAAAAATACGACACCATTTTATTATTAATGAATGGTATTGGGATTTGTGGGAAACTCACTAAAATCAATACTTTTTTACAACATTTAAAAAGCTTACTAAACCCTAACGGACAAATTTTATTAGACTCGTCTGATATTAAATATATGTTTGATATGGATGATGATGGAGGTTTTTGGGTAAATACCGATGCTTATTATGGTGAAGTAAAATTTACCATGCGCTACAAAGAACAGACCTCCCCCAAATTTGATTGGTTATATCTTGATTTTAACACGCTACAAAATGCGTGTACCGAAAATAATTTACAATGTAAATTGGTGCAAAAAGGAGCACATTATGATTTTTTAGTGAGAATAACTACAAACTAAACCCGCTATCCGCTAATTTATCCAATTGTGCTTTGTATAGTTCAGAACTCCAAGTTTCAGAAATTTCACCAATTAGTTTGGCTAAATCTTTTTGTGATAGCATCATTTTTTGCCCAACGGTACTGTGAAAAAAGTCCTTAATTACTTTACGGTCATCATCTGTTAAACTGGCGCTATCATATACCATTATTTTCCCTTCGGAAGATTTGTAAAAAGATAACATTTCACTCATTTCTTCACTATTAAAATAAGCTTTATAGGCTTGTACCATTCGTATTTTAACATTTTGTAACGCTATTGGTTTTATTTGTTCCAACTCCGCCCAAACTGTAGCTGGTACATTTTTAGCTGCAAATTGTTTTTTTAGCATCACAAATAATTGTGTGGTAGCACGTTGGTATTGATCATGTATACCATTTGCTTTTAAACATTGCATAGTTGTTTTACCAAAAGCATCCGTTGGTAACTCTAATTTTTCTTGTGCGTTTACGGTTCCTAAAAAACACAAACTGATCATTAGCAGTAAACTCATTATTTTCTTTATCATAATATTTTTTATTAGCTATAAAACCTTATTTGGCTATCGTCCCACAACTACGGTATATTCATATATTTATGGGTCTGTAATGACATTTTCCATTTGGG
>CAZSQD010000218.1:0-3428 GCA_964608925.1 uncultured Kordia sp. | reverse complement strand
AGTATAAAGTGATAGATAACTTAATTTTAGATAAAACATTTCAAAAAGAAAATTACACAAAAATTCCTTTATCAAGAGGAAAATATGATAATTGTACATTTGAAAACTGTGACTTTTCAAATTCTGAATTGTCTAACATTTCGTTTACAGAATGTATTTTTATAGATTGTAATTTGAGTAACACAATTTTAAAACACACAGTTTTTAATCAAATTGAATTTAAAAAATGTAAGTTATTAGGGATGCTATTTTCGGATTGCAATCCGTTTTTATTTTCGATAACTTTTTACGATTGTAACATTAATCACGCATCGTTTTATCAAGTAAAAATGCAAAATACTTATTTTGGAAATTGTAGTTTACAGGGAGTAGATTTTACAGAGGCAAACCTCAATAAATCTGTATTCGAAAACTCCGATTGTAAATTGGCAATTTTTGAAAATACACAATTAGAAAATACTGATTTTTCTATGGCAACTAATTATCAAATAGATCCAGAGAAAAATCGACTAAAAAAAGCAAAATTTTCGTTTCCTGGAATTTCAGGTCTATTAACGAAATATAATATTAGTATCAAATGAAAACAAAAAAACTAACTCAAGAAATCTTAAAATCCGCTTTTATAAATTTATTTACCGCCAAAACAATGGCGGAAATTTATGAAGAAAATTTCAAGACCGTTTCAAAATATGTACACGCCACTTCACGTGGGCATGAAGCCATACAAATAGCATTAGGTATGCAATTATTGCCGCAAGATTATGCCTTTCCGTATTATCGTGATGATGCAATGCTATTGTCAATTGGTATGCGCCCTTATGATTTAATGTTGCAATTATTAGCTAAAAAAGACGATCCGTTTTCAGGCGGTCGCACGTATTATTGCCACCCCAGTTTAAAGGATGCTGATAAACCAAAAATTCCGCATCAATCATCTGCAACAGGTATGCAAGCTATTCCTGCAACAGGTGTAGCAATGGGGTTTTGGTATAAAGAAAACATTGATATTGATGATAAAACATTAACAGAAAAACCAATTACCGTTTGTAGTTTAGGGGATGCATCAGTTACCGAAGGAGAAATTTCCGAAGCCTTTCAAATGGCAGCCTTAAAACAGTTGCCCATTTTGTATTTGGTGCAAGATAATGGTTGGGATATTTCAGCAAATGCCGAAGAAACCCGAGCGCAAGATGCCTTTGAATACGCAAGAGGTTTTAATGGTTTAGAAGCTTTTACTATTGATGGTGCTAATTTTACCGAAAGTTATTTAGCGGTACAAAAAGCCATAAAAATTATTAGAGAAGAACGCCGTCCTGTATTACTACACGCAAAAGTTCCGTTATTAAATCACCATACTTCTGGTGTACGAATGGAATGGTATCGTGATGATTTAGAGGAAGCACGTTCTCGAGATCCGTATCCAGTATTGAAACAACAATTGTTGGATAGTGGGGTTTCAGAAAATGAAATTAAAATCATAGAAGATAAAATAGTAGCTACTGTAAAAGCCGATTTATCAGAAGCTTTACAAGCAGAAGATCCTACACCAGCCGATTTATTTACACATGATTTTATGCCTACTCCAATTACCGAAGAGGTAGGGGAACGTACACCAAAAGACAAAGAAGAAGTGGTTATGGTAGACTGTGCTTTGTTTGCTGTAGAGGAAATAATGCGTAAACACAAAGAGTGTTTGTTATATGGTCAAGATGTAGGTGGGCGTTTAGGAGGTGTATTTAGAGAAGCCGCAACTTTAGCACAAAAATTTGGTGATGAGCGTGTATTTAATACACCAATTCAAGAAGCTTTTATTGTAGGTTCTACCGTAGGTATGAGTGCTGTAGGCTTAAAACCCATAGTGGAAGTACAGTTTGCGGATTATATTTTCCCTGGGTTAAACCAATTGTTTACAGAGGTATCACGCTCGTGTTATTTATCTAACGGTAAATGGCCAGTGAGCATGATTTTGCGTATTCCTATTGGAGCGTATGGTAGTGGAGGACCATATCATTCGTCTTCAATTGAATCTATTTTAACCAATATTAGAGGTATTAAAATTTGTTACCCAAGTAATGGTGCCGATTTAAAAGGATTGTTAAAAGCAGCGTATTATGATCCAAATCCTGTTGTGTTTTTAGAGCATAAAGGTTTGTATTGGTCCAAAGTAAAAGGTACCGATTTTGCACGTACCATTGAACCTGCGGAAGATTATATGTTGCCGTTAGGGAAAGCTAATGTAGTACAAGAAATTTGGGCGCAAGATGAAGAAGAAACTATGACCATTATTACTTATGGTATGGGTGTACATTGGGCGTTAAATGCAACCAAAGACTTAAAAGAAAATGTAGAAATTGTTGATTTAAGAACCCTACATCCGTTAGATGAAGATGCTATTTTAGCATCCGTAAAAAAGACAAAAAAATGTTTAGTGGTAACCGAAGAACCTACCAATAATAGTTTTGCAAGAGCATTAAGCGGAATGATACAAGAAAAATGTTTCCGTTATTTGGATGCTCCCGTTATGGTAATTGGTAGTGAAAATATGCCTGCCATACCGTTAAATTCTGTTTTGGAACAAACCATGATTCCATCTACAGAGAAAGTAAGAACGAAGATTGAGGAGTTGTTAAATTATTAATTGTGGGGCGATAGTTTATTTATTAAAAATAATTAATTTTTTTACTACGGACAATCATTAAATTGGTATTAAACGTCAATGTAATAAAGGTATCAATCAATAAACAAGAAATCATTTAAAAGTGTTTCTAATTCTTTTTTAAATACGTTGTGATTTTCTATTTCTTCTTTGTAGGTTTCTGATTTTTGAGGATTACCAATGTATCTAATTATTAAATCGGTATCTAAAACTAACGTTTTTGGATACGTCCAATTTTCTATTTTTTCAGTATACGCTTTTGCGTCTATTAGATGAAGGTAGTTAAATTTCACATCTTCTAAAAAATCACGAACCTCCTTTTCATCTTGATAAGTAATGGCAATAAAATTAACTTGATTACCGTATTGTTTTTTCAAGGCATTTAAAGTAGGTGCTTGATCAATACAAGGTTGGCAATTGGAATTCCAAAACACCAATACTGTTGGTTTTCCTCTTAAGGTTTCGGACCATAATTTATCACCATCTAGTTTTTGTAAACTAAAACTAAGTAATGTTTTATTTTCTAGCTTCAAAATTCCTTCATTATTACGGCGATAAATGAAGGTATTCATTTCCTCTAAAAATAATTGTTTTTGAGATTCATCAATTTTAAGGGTGTCAATCATGATTTCAAATCGCTTAAAAAGTGAATCATTTTTTTGAGAGTAACTCAGACTCAAATTGAATAAAAATAGGGTGATTAATACTTTCATTAAAATTTATAGAGGTCAGTAGTTAGCTACTTATTAAATCACTTTGATTTATTTTTGGA
>CAZSQD010000217.1:0-3429 GCA_964608925.1 uncultured Kordia sp. | reverse complement strand
AATTATAATAATCTAATCCTCGAAAAGTTGCATTTACTACTTGAATTAAAGATATATGAAAACGCACACTATCAGTAAAACTGATAGTTGTATAAAAAATTAACATCAAATTATTATAGAATATGTGTAATTGCTTGGTATCTTTGTATCAGAAAATAAATAAAATAATCATAAAAAACAATTAAAATGGCAACAGCAGTAGGTAAAAAATTTCCAAATTTTAGTGTAGATGCAATGAACGAAATGGGTGATACCTTTCAAGTAAACGTATTAGAAGAAGCAGTAAAAAATAAAAAGAAAGTATTATTATTTTGGTACCCGAAAGATTTTACATTCGTTTGTCCAACAGAATTGCACGCTTTTCAAGCTGCTTTAGGAGAGTTTGAAAAAAGAAATACAATAGTAATAGGAGCATCATGTGATACTGCAGAAGTACATTTTGCGTGGTTAAGTACCGCAAAAGATAATGGTGGTATTGAAGGAGTAACGTATCCTTTATTAGCAGATGTACAGCGTAATTTAGCAGAAGCATTAGGTATTTTAGATGTAGATGTTGATTATAATGAAGAGCTAGACGAGTACGTAACAACAGGTAGTAACGTAACTTTTAGAGCTACATATTTAATTGATGAAGAAGGAAAGGTTTTCCATGAAGGAATCAATGATATGCCAGTAGGTAGAAATGTAAACGAATTTTTGCGTTTAATTGACGCCTATGCACACGTACAAACAAATGGAGAAGTTTGTCCTGCAAACTGGGAAGTTGGTAAAGATGCAATGGCACCAAATGCAAAAGGAACAGCGGATTATTTAGCTTCTCACTAAGCAATAATTTCTGAAAAAATGTAAATAATTACATTTTTAAAATAATTACAGAAGTCCTCTTCTATATAAGAGGAGGACTTTAAAAAACAACAAACATTATGGTACAAGAATTAAATCAAGATAATTTAGCAGCAATAGTAGCAGAAAATAAAACCGTAGTAGTACAATATGCAGCTACATGGTGTGGAAACTGCCGTATAATGAAACCTAAATTTAAAAAATTAGCTTCAGAAAATGAAAATATGGTGTTTGTAATTGCTGATGCCGAAAAATTTCCTGAGAGCAGACAATTAGCAGATGTTAGTAATTTGCCAACTTTTGCAACCTTTGTAGACGGTAAATTTGTAAATCAAACACAAACCAATAAGTTTGATGTTTTAAAAGATTTGGTAAACGAAGTTGTATAATTTTTAAAAAATAACGTTTACTATAAAATCAGATAGAAATACTAAAAACAAAAGTAATGAAGCTACCTATAATTAAACACATGACCAATTTTATTGAAGAAAATGATCAAGATTATGTGTTAGAAACCCTTGAAACTTTAGAAGCCTTAACCGAAGTGTCTTCATTAAAAGATGAAGAATTAGATGTAATTGGTGAAGTTATTTCTAACCTATATGGCGCACTTGAAGTACATAAAATGATAAAGGAAGGAACTCCTAAAAAAGAAGCGCTAAACGCATTTATGAAACGTGTTTTAGGATCTATTGATAAATAATAAACCACTATGTTTAAATGATTTCGTTTATTAAAACCTTCTTGTAATAAGGTGAAATTAACATTATAATCAATAAAAAAAAGTTTTGAAGTCAAAATACAATTGGAACTGTTTTTTGCGTAAAAATAAGACCTATTAATAGCGTTTCTGTTTTATTGATTAACTTTATCAAAAATATTTTTTTGAATGTCAGTACAGAATATCCCTTTTCAGCAAACTACTTATTTTTCATCACTTGTTTGTGATTATTTAGCAACGGATGAAAAACTAGCTCCTTATTACAATAGATTTCCTGAAATAGACAATTTTGAAGCACAAATTCAAGAAAAACAATTGTCAATTAAACCGCAGTCAAGAAAAGTATTGGTTCAAGCTTTAAAAAACCAATATAGTACTATAAATACGTCAAAAAGTACCCAAAATAATATTGCGCTATTAGCACAAAATAATACATTTACTATTACTACGGGGCATCAATTAAATTTATTTACGGGACCGTTGTATTTTTTATATAAAATTATTTCAACCTTAAATTTATGTGATGAGTTACGTATAAAATACCCAAAACAAAACTTCGTGCCTATTTATTGGATGGCTACCGAAGATCATGATTTTTTAGAAATCAACCATTTTAATTTTAAAGGAAATAAAGTAGAATGGAAACGAAATGATGGAGGGGCAGTAGGAGAATTTTCTACGGATGGTTTACAAGAGGTTTTTGAAGGATTCTCAAAGCAATTAGGTTTAGGTATTAACGCTGATGGATTACGTACACTTTTTAAAAACAGTTATTTAAAACACGATAATTTAGCTGATGCCACTCGTTATTTAGCAAATGAATTATTTGGAGAATACGGTTTGGTAATTGTAGATGCGAATGATAAATCACTGAAAAAGTTATTTATACCGTATGTGAAACAAGAGTTATTACAACAAACTACTTTTAAAAAAGTAACAGAAACAATTACTAATTTCCCACATAAAGTACAGGTAAACCCTCGTAAAATCAATCTGTTTTATATAAAAGAAGGATTGCGTGAACGTATTATTTTTGAAAACAATAGTTATAAAGTTAATAATACGGATATTAAATGGACAGAAAACGAAATACTAAAACACCTTAATGAAATGCCAGAACGGTTTTCGCCAAACGTGTTACTACGTCCTTTGTTACAAGAAATACTATTACCCAATTTATGTTACATTGGTGGCGGTGGAGAGTTAGCGTATTGGATGGAGTTAAAAACGAGTTTTACAGCATTTAATGTAGTATTCCCAATGTTGTTATTGCGAAACTCAGTATTAATAATTACAGAGAAGCAACAACAAAAAATAAGTAAACTGAAATTAAAAGTAGCCGATTTGTTTTTATCACAAACCGATTTATTAGCCCAACAAACGAAACAATTGTCGACATTAAAAATTGATTTTTCTACCCAAAAAGAAACGTTGAAACAGCAGTTTACAGCTTTATATAAAATAGCTAAAGAAACCGATGATTCTTTTGTGGGGGCGGTAGCAGCACAAGAAAAAAAGCAATTAAAGGGACTTGATAATTTAGAAAAACGCTTGTTAACCGCAGAAAAACGAAAGCATTCGGAATTTTTAAGCCGTATTATTCAACTACAAAATGAACTCTTCCCAAAACAAAGTTTACAAGAACGGAAACAAAATTTTTCAGAATTGTATTTAGAGTATGGAGCGGGTTTAATACCTAAACTTAAAAGTACATTAGAGCCTTTAAACGGTGAATTCTTAGTAGTGAGTTAAAGAGAGTTTTGCTTCACGTAGGGTATATAAAAAATTGTTTAACAAAAGACTTTAATTTATTAAGCATAAAAAAAGCAACCTAAATAGGTTGCTTTTTTTATCCATTTTAAAAC
>CAZSQD010000216.1:0-3493 GCA_964608925.1 uncultured Kordia sp. | reverse complement strand
TGACGTTCTAATTAAATTTACTAATTGTAAACTATCGAGAATTTGGAGCATCCTTCATCTCGCTATTATATCTTTCTATTTATATCAAACAGCTCCAATTCATCCCCTACTTTACGTAAAAATGAACCTCCTAAAAAACCGTCTACCGCTCTATGATCAAAAGATAATGACAAATACATCATACTACGTATGGCTACTTCATCACCTTTTTTTGTAGTAATTACCTCCGCACGTTTTTTAATAATACCAATCGCTAAAATGGCAACTTCAGGCTGGTTGATAATAGGTGTTCCCATTAAACTACCAAAAGTACCTACGTTAGAAATGGTAAAAGTACCTCCTTGAATTTCTTCGGGTTTCAAATTATTAGTACGTGATTTATTTGCTAAATCATTTACATTTCCTGCTATTTCTACTAAGTTTTTTTGATCAGCATTTTTTACAACAGGCACTATTAAATTACCACTTGGCAATGCGGTTGCCATACCTACATTAATGTCTTTACGTTGAATAATTTTATTACCATCAATAGAAGCATTTATACCTGGATACTCTTTAATTGCATTAGCAACTGCCTCTACAAAAAGAGGTGTAAACGTTAAACGTTCCCCGTGTTTTTCTTGAAACGGCACTTTATTGGCATTTCTCCAGTTTACCAAATTGGTAACATCTACTTCAATATAAGCCGTTACGTGTGGCGAAGTATGCTTAGAATATACCATATGATCGGCAATCATTTTTCGCATTCTGTCCATTTCAATCACCGTATCATGTCCTGCTACAAATTTAATTGAAGGTGCGTTATAGGTAGATTTTGGTGTTTGGACTGCTGCAGCTTGTGGGCGACTTGGTAATGCGTATTTTCTATTTTTGATGTAGTTAAAAACATCGCTTTTTCTAATTCGTCCTTCCGCTCCTGTACCTATAATACGTTGTACTTCTTCTAAAGATAAATTTTCTTGTTGTGCAATTTTTAAAACTAAAGGCGATAAAAAAGCATCACTATTAGGTGAATTCTGAATTTTGAGCTGCCCTCTCTGTCCTTTGGACATCTCTCCCAGAGGGAGAGAACCTCTTTGAAGTGCTTTTCCTTTATTTGACGATTGTATCGCCGCTTTTGAAACTTCTCCAGTTGCTTCAATAACCGCAATTATACTGCCTATTGCTACTACATCATTAGCTTGTACTAATATTTCTTTAATAATTCCTGTACACGGTGATGGCACTTCCGAATCTACTTTATCCGTAGCTACTTCTAATAACACTTCGTCTATTTCAATAGTATCACCTACGCTTTTAAACCATGTAATAATGGCTGCTTCGGTAATACTCTCGCCCATTTTGGGTAATTTGAATTCTATAATTGACATTTTTTTCTTTTTATCTACCAATAAACTAACACTTGTTAGTTTTATTTTATTAAATATAGGGTAAAAATGTAAAACCGAAAAATACTAAATGTAAAATTTAAAAAAAATGAATGTCGAAAGTTGAAGTTAACAATATGCTGTAGCAATTTTTAGAAGTATATTATTATCTTCGTCTTTACGAAGGAGATTTTTGCGACTGAAGTAATCTCCAACTCGGTATACTACAAAAACCATTTGGTAAATGATGATGAATCCCAATAGTTATTCAACTATTTTCTACTTCTTCAAAAAATCATTCAAAGTTTTATAAAATGCTTTTTGTTCGGGTAGATTTTTAGGTATTTCTCTTAATGGTGCTACTTCTTTTAAAGTTTCATGACAATCTGCAGGTAATTGTTGGTATAATTGAGTGCCTTTAGTTTTCCAAGCTATCATTTCGTCACTTACTTGTTTGATTACTTTTGCAGGATTTCCTACTACTAAACTCCGCTTAGGAATTACCGTATTTGCTTTTACAAACGCCATTGCGCCTACAATACTTTCATCACCAATAGCTACATCATCCATAATAACGGAATTCATACCTATCAGGCAATTTTCACCTAAATTAGCACCATGAATAATAGCGCCATGACCTACATGAGCCCCTTTTTTTAAGGTGATGGATTTTCCTGGAAATTGATGTACCGTACAATTTTCTTGCACGTTTACACCGTCTTCTAATATAATTTGCCCCCAGTCACCACGTATTGCAGCTCCAGGACCTATGTAACAGTTTTTACCAATAATTACATTACCCGTTACTGCCGCTAACGGATGTACAAAACTGGTTTCGTGTACTACCGGAATAAATCCTTTGAATTTGTATATCATAATCCCCCTCAATCCCCCTAAGGGGGACTTTTATTAAAATTTATATTGTTTTCTATTTCTGTAAAATAATACTTTTATTTAGAGTACATCACCTACTCAGTTCCCTCCCTTCGGGAGGGTTAGGGTGGGCTTTTTTATTTATTTAAAACGCTTAAGTGTTTCCTTCGTAAAATCACTTAGTACCAAACGCCCAGAAATTACGGCACGTTCTGCCAAAAGGGTATCCCAATGCTCAGTACCTGTCCACATAATTTTTTTCATTTCCATCATTGCTTCTGGATTGTAGGTGCATAAATTTTCTGCAAATATTTTTACCTCAGCATCTAGCTCATCTGTAGACTCATATACTTGTGTAAACAATCCTTTTGCTCTTGCCCATTCGGCATTGTAAAAAGTATTGGCATCAATGGCAATTTGCGACATCCCTGTTACTCCTAATTTGCGCTCAACTGCTGGACCAACTACAAACGGACCGATACCTATATTTAACTCGCTTAATTTTATGGACGCGAATTTAGTTGCCATACAATAATCAGTTGCAGCAGCAATACCTACACCGCCTCCAACGGTTTTACCTTGTACTCTACCAATAATAAATTTTGGGCATTTACGCATTGCATTAATTACATTGGCAAAGCCCGAAAAGAAAACCTTCCCTGTTTCTGCATCATTAATGCCTATTAATTCTTTAAAGCTTGCTCCTGCACAAAATGTACGAGCACCACCACTTTTTAAAACAATAACTTTTACAGCATCATTTGTACCTGCATCGGTTATTGTTTTTGCTAATTTACCTAAAATATCTCCTGGTAACGAGTTGTGTGCTGGATGGAAAAACTCTATAGTTCCTACTCCGTTTGCTATGGTTTGTTTTACGTAAGGTTGTGTCATTGCGTTAGCAATTCCCGAGAAATCGGGAATCTTGTTTTTAGTTATTAATTATTTTATTAAACTTACAATTGCAGCTATCAATAATGCTATAACCGATACAACTAAGATTATCATAAATGATTTTCCTACTATTAACCCTCCTGCACATGAATAACTATTATCGTATTTTTCTTTTAATACTTTATTTACTTTCTCTTTATTATGATATCGAATCCATAAATAGATAAAACCCATAATAGAATAAAAAAAATATGAAAAAAAATATAAAATAATTGTAAATTATTACACAATTCTAACTATTTAGAATCATTTTCTTATATTGTTTCTATTTTTCTATTTTGTTTTCATTTTTTCATTTT
>CAZSQD010000215.1:0-3506 GCA_964608925.1 uncultured Kordia sp. | reverse complement strand
TAATACTCTTGTTTTATTGAACTACAAGATAAGAAATTATCTACTGACCTCTATATATTTATATTTACCTCTTAATTAAACTAACACAAACATGAAAAAATTAACAACCCTATTCTTTTTTGCCATTTGTACGCTCGCATTTGCCCAAGAAACTAACAATGAAGAAATTTTTGATGAAATTGCATATCAAAAACAAGTAGACAGTATCAATGATAGTTTTGAATACCAACACGGTAAAATAGATATTAGTGATGGCTTAGCAACTTTAAATATTGGTGAAAATTATAAGTTTTTAGATGCTGAGCAAAGTAAAAGATTACTAAGTGATATTTGGGGAAACCCTCCAAGTGACGACACTTTAGGTTTAATATTACCAAAAAGTAATGATGCAATAGGTGTAAATATGATTTACGCAGTAGAAATAACATATAGTGATGAAGGTCATATTAAAGATGGTGATGCAGAAGATATTGATTATGATGAACTTTTAGAAGGTATGCAAAAAGATGCTAATGATGTAAACCCAGAACGTGTAAAATTAGGATATCCTGAATTGCATTTAGTAGGTTGGGCAGCCACCCCATTTTATGACCAAGAAAATAAAAAATTGCACTGGGCAAAAGAGTTACAATTTGGAGATAATGAAATGAATACTCTTAATTATAACATTCGTGTTTTAGGTCGTGAAGGTTATTTAAACTTGAATGTAATTGCAGATATTGACGCTTTACCAATTGTAAAAAAAGATGTGAACCAAATTATTGAAAGTGTATCTTTTAATAAAGGTAATACTTATGCCGATTTTGATGAAAGCTTTGATAAAGTTGCCGCTTATGGTATTGGAGGTTTAATTGCAGGTAAAGTTTTAGCAAAGGTTGGTGCTTTTGCACTAATTCTTAAGTTTTGGAAATTTATTGCATTAGGTGCGGTAGCACTATTTTCGGCATTTAAAAATAAAATTTTTGGAAGAAAAGAAGAGAATGATGTAGCCGAACAGGATGAGGAATAATCCCAAACTTATAACAATCATAATGAAAAAGCACTTAATATAACTAGGTGCTTTTTTTGTGTCAATTAATTTGAAGTAAATTAAATTATTGTTAAAGTAAGATTCCTACTATAATATATTCAGTAACTTTGAATATCTTAAAACCTAAAACAAAGATATCTATGAAAAAAACAGTCCTCCTAAGCAGTGTCTTTTCCTTACTATTATTAGGAAGTTGCGTTTCTAAAAAGCAGTTTACAGAACTTCAAGGAAAACAAAAAACAACACAAGACTTATTAAATTCAGCCACCGTAAAACTAAACAGTTGCTTGTCAGATAACGCAGCATCTTCTGCAAGAGCAAAAGCATTGGCAGAACAATTAAAAGCATTGCGTGACACCAATAAAGGTTTAATGGAAAGCTCAAAAAACATGACTATCTTAACCACTAAAGGTGCTAATAATTTAGAGAAATCATTAGAGAGCTTACGTGAAAAAGATTTGAAAATTTCTCGCTTACAAGATGCTTTAACTAAAAAAGATAGCGTTACCCTTGCTATTATTACTAGTTTAAAAAGTGCGGTTGGCATTAGTGACCCAGATATTAATATTGAGGTAGAAAAAGGCGTCGTATTTATTTCTATTGCTGATAAATTATTATTTAAAAGCGGTAGTTACAACGTAACCCATAAAGCAAAAACAGTATTAGCAAAGGTTGCTAAAGTAGTAAATAGCAAACCTGACTTTGAATGTATGGTGGAAGGACATACGGATAACATATCCTACAAAAAAGGAGTACTAATTGATAACTGGGATTTAAGTGTGAAACGTTCTACTTCTATTATTAGAGTATTGCAAGAGTTAGGCGTTAACCCGAGTCAGTTAATTGCTGCAGGACGTAGCCATTATGTGCCTTTAGTTGATAATGATACGGCGGAAAACAGAGCTATAAACCGTAGAACACGTATTGTGGTATTGCCTAAAATTGATCAGTTTTATGAAATGATTGAAAAGGAAATGAAAAACTTATCAGCAAAATAAACCCATAAAAAATAGAATCTAAAAAGTCCGAAGCAATCACTGTTTCGGACTTTTTAGTACTATCTCATAAATTTTATTGCGACATTAGAATGTTAAATTGGTATTATAATCCCATTGAAAGTTTAAAGGATATACGCGTACCTTCATCAAAACCAAATACTTGTAATTGTGCTTTTATTAAATCAGCACTTTGCAACCAAACTCCTCCTCCTACTGCAGTATGAAATTGATTTGAATCTTCTGCTTTTACCCAGACTCTTCCTACATCAAAACCTGCTAAAACCCCTATTTGTAAAGGCAATACTTCCGATTTTAAATTTTTCGCTTTCCATTTAATATTACTACTGGTATAAAAAGAAGATGTTCCTGTAAAACGCTCATTTCTATACCCTCGTAAACCTGTATTACCTCCTATATTTGTTGCTAAATAAAAAGGGGTGTTATTTCCTATTATTGCCGTATAATTAAGGGTGGCATCAATTGTTATATCATCTCCATATAACGGGTGCTCAATATATAAATTAGGACTTACGGTTATAAAACTTGATTTAAGTTCAGAAACATTTGATGTTCCTTTAACTAAAATACTGGGTTGTAATTTTAAATTTTCAAAAAACGGTACGGTTACTTTTTTTCGCATATAAGCAAGTGATAAACCCATATAATTTTTACGTTCAAAAAAATTATCTTCTGGAAAAAATAAGGTTTCTGAAGTAATAAACCTATCTGATGTTGCTTCTATTTGATAACTATTAAAAAACAAATGTGTATTGGCTTCATATTGTTTTTTAGTTTTCAAAACTCCAATTTTTGCGGTAATTGTTTCTATACGCACTCTATTATAATCCAGTTTTAAATTGGTGTCTAAATTGGGGGCCTCATTACCAAATTCAAAAAAATTAGTGGCGTAATTTGGGCTTTGATACCCTAATTGCACGAACGCATTGAAATGGTTGGAGAGTGTTGCTATTTCACCATAATATTTAGTATTAAAGCCTAAATTACCTAAATTAAGTACCGTTGAAATTTCATGTTTTTGAGAAAACGGATTTCTATTAAAATTTTGGACTAAAAAAGTATTTAAAAATCCTATAAAAATACCGTCATCGGGGTTGGCTCCAAACAATGGTTTTATATTATTTTTAGTGTGTTTATATTTATTTATATCCGTTTTAGTAAATTTATGAGCAGCTGCTAATTTTATTTTTGCTTGTGCGGTTTCTACTAAATATGTTTTATCTTTTTCATCATATATAGTAATTGCTTTCCCTTGTTCTAACACATATTTATCTGCCCCTTTACCGCCTATAAAAGCAATGGGGATACAATTACTGCAATTACCCGTTGCTGTAAAATAATCATTCCCATTTAAGGCGTAAATCCAAATTTGAGAGGTGTTTTTATTTAAAAATTCTATTGTTTTATTCGGGTTTTCAGTATCTTTTTTAATATCAAATATATGAATTACAGTACTCTCT
>CAZSQD010000214.1:0-3578 GCA_964608925.1 uncultured Kordia sp. | reverse complement strand
AACTATTAAGAATATGAATCCGTTTTAATACCGAATAACTCGGTACAAGTGAATTTATATTTGGAGTTAAGCGAAGGTAACGGTTTTTTAGCAGAAAGTCAAGTGTTTTTAAAAACTTTTACGAGAGTGGCATTGCTCAAAAATTACTTAAAAAACGATGGTTTAAATTAATCCACGCCTCATGATTAACAATTACCAGCACAACAATCATTACTTTTTACAATTTTACACGTTAGTACCGCTAAAATTGCACCCACAATTGGTGCAACTATATAGAGCCATAAATGTTCCAAATGACCCGAAACTAAAGCAGGACCAATAGAGCGTGCAGGGTTCATGGAAGCACCCGTAATAGGACCCGCAAATTGCGCTTCAAACCAAACCACGCCACCAATTGCCATACCTGCAATAATACCAATTTCTTTAGCACCTGTAGATACGTTGATGATTACCACCATTAAAATATAAGTCAATAGCATTTCAAAAATAAAAACGCGCCAAACGTCAATTTTAGGTAGGGTAGTACCCAATAGTTCATTATCAGGAAATAGTAATAATAACATTCCTGCACCGGCAATAGCACCTAAAGTTTGTGCAATAATATATGGTGTTACTTTTTGTATTGGAAATTTTTTAGCATAGGTAAAGGCTAATGTAACCGCAGGATTAAAATGTGCTCCAGAAACATCTCCAAAAGCATAAATTAATGCAGAAACTACTAAACCAAAAGTTAAGGCAATACCAGAATGGGTAACCGTACCGTTACTAAACTCATTAGTTACAATTGCCCCACAACCTGCAAAAACTAAAATAAAAGTCCCAATAAATTCCGACAAATATTGCTTCATAGTTATTTACTTTGGTTTGGGTTTTTACCACGGTGTTTCCAGCGTTTATGAGTCCATAAATAAAACTCAGGAGATTCTCTAATTTGTTTTTCTACCAATTCTAAAAAGATATCTGTAATTTGATAATTTTCAAAATCTTTAGGGTTTTCTGTTATAGGTATAAAGGTTGCTTCATAGTGCCCTCGTTTTACCTTAACGGTACTTAAGTAGCAGACTGCTAAATCACACTTTTTAGCTAACATTTCTGCGCCTGTAAAAACAGGTATACTGTGTCCCATAAAATCTTGCCAATGAAACGCTTTGTTTAGTTTGGGTGATTGATCACTTGCAAAACCATATATAGAAGCTACGTTATTACGCTTATTGCCTAAAATTAAGGGGATACTTTCTTTTGAGGTAACTAATTTACTGTTGTATTTTGCCCTTACATCTTGAGCTAATTTATCAAAATAAGGGTTTCTAATCCGTTTGTAAATAGCAAAACATTGTGATTGTACGTGATGTTGTAAAATAACGGTCCATTCCCAACTCGCATAGTGAGAAGTCATTACGGCAACACTTTTGCGTGTTTCTAAATCTTGTATAAATTCTGGGTTTGTGTATTTAAAACGCTTGAGCATTTCTTTTTCAGAAATTGACATGGTTTTAGTCATTTCCAAAAATAAATCACACATATGACTGTAAAATTTGCGTCTTATGGTTTTAATTTCTTTCTCTGTTTTATCTGGGAAAGCCAATTTTAAATTTTCGGTAACAATTGTTTTTCTATAGCCTATTATATAATAAACCAATATAAAAATAAGGTCAGAAAAAAAGTAAAATATACGAAATGGAAGCATGGATATCAACCAAATGATAGGGTAAATAAGTAGGTACGCTAATAAATGCATTGTTGTAATTTTTTAACAAATATAAGTATATTTAATTGCGGGACGATAGCCAAATCAGTTTAATTTACCCGATGTTCTACATCAAAAGTTAATAAAAATAAAGCTGAACACTTCCTGTACATGGGTAGAGGAAGTTATTATTAATGTGATACAGCATTGTATGTGTAATTTTATTTGATAGCTGTTGGTTCTAACTGTTTTTTTCAATTAAATTATGTAGCTTTGAAAATAAAACGAAAAGATGAACATCATACTCATAATCATTATTGCTTTAAATGTAATTATTTCCTATAAGGGGTTTAATGACGATAGCTTTTTTGAAAAATTTAAATTTCATATTGGCGCGATAAAAAACGGCGAACAATACCGTAATATTACTTCTGGGTTTTTACACGCAGATATGCAGCACTTATTGTTTAATATGGTAGGTTTGTTCTTTTTTGCTCCTATTATAATTAATATATTAGGGCAATATGTTTTTGTGATGGTATATGTAGGGAGTTTACTTTTGGGGAGTTCATTATCGTATTATTTTCATAAAGATAACAATCAATACAGTGTAATAGGAGCAAGTGGTGCGATAACAGGTGTTATTTATGCAGCTATTGTTTTAATGCCAGATATGACTATTAATTTCATTATACCAGGTTGGTTATTTGGTATTGGTTATTTAGTATATAGCATTGTGGGTATGAAAAAACAATTAGGAAACATTGGTCATGCCGCTCATTTTGGAGGTGCCATTGCAGGTTTTGCGATTGCTATAGTTTTAGGACATCGTTTAGCATTATCTGAACGTTTGGTAAAACCGGTACCTTTTTTAGATTTTATGGTGGAACACCAAACATTAACCATTATAATAGGTTTGCCTATTTTGGTTTTATTTTATTTAATGCAAACCGATAAAATATAAATAGTAGGCGGATAGCCAAATGTTTTTTGAAGATGTAAAAAATAAACATAAAAAAAGCTCCAAGTTTTAACTTAGAGCTTTTGTGGGGAGAGTAGGATTCGAACCTACGAAGTCGTAAAACAACAGAGTTACAGTCTGTCCTCGTTGGCCGCTTGAGTATCTCCCCCTTAGCGTTTTATTGCGGGTGCAAATATAACACTGTTTTTAGACTGTGCAACAGAAAAATGAATAAAAATAACAGAAAATTAGTAAGTAGTTGAATTTTAAAATATTAGTATATAAAGATATTTTTAAGCAAGGTAAGTTTACACTTGTTTTGCTCTTGTTTTTTGCATTTTTATCTAAAATAAATGCAATTCAAGCACAAGAAAAAGATTCGGTTTGGTTAACAATAGTACCTATTAAAAAGGATTCGTTTATTACAAAACTTACTACAATAAATTATAAGGTACTCTATAAAAAACCCGTAAAAGTATCGGTTTTATCAGCAATATTACCCGCTCAAAAACATCAAGTTTTACAACCACAATTAAATAGTTTACTTACTCAGTTTGGGTTGCAAAATTCATATACAATACATGAAATAGAAAAAACTTCTTTAGAAAATTCATTACAAGAGGCCGCCTATTTATCATACCCATTTGCAAACGTGTTAACTTCAAATATAGCAACAATATTGAATATTAATAATAACCATCCTAAAGTTGTAGCATTTCAAAATAAAATACAAGAGATAAGTACCGTTAATACCGAAGTGATATCTACTTCAAAAATGCTATCTCTAAACCAAAAAGATTATAAGTTAACCCTTAATAAAAGGCTTTATTTAAGAAAACGATTATTAGACTTTTTAGTAGCTAACTACAACCAAAAACCAGAAAATTATAATTGGAGTATACAGCACAACACAATAGTGCCGTATTTAAG
>CAZSQD010000213.1:0-3584 GCA_964608925.1 uncultured Kordia sp. | reverse complement strand
TCCGTTCGGTTTTAGGTTTTTCAACGCATATTCTCCTATTTTTTCATAGAAGATGAGCGCCTCATTATCCGCTACAAAAAGGGCTAAATGCGGTTCATATTGCAATACATTTTTTTTAATTTCTTGCTTTTCTAAATTACGTACATACGGCGGATTAGAAACAATAACATCATATTTTTGTTGTTGTAAATTAGTATTCATTTTATCCACATCTAACGCATCAGAAATCACAAAATTTATTGAAACATCATTTAATTTTGCATTTTCAAAGGCTATTTGCTGTGCTTTTTTTGAAACATCAACGGTAATTACTTGTGCTTTTGGTAAATTTTTAGCCAAACTAATGGGTATGCATCCACTTCCTGTACCTATTTCTAAAATACTGAATACTGTATCTTGAATACTAAACTCTTTAATAATCCAATCTACCAGCTCTTCGGTTTCGGGACGTGGTATTAACGTGTTTTCATTTACGTTAAAGGTTATCCCGTAAAACTCGGTTTCACCTAAAATATACTGTATGGGTTTTTCTTGTTGCAATTGTATAACGGCATCTTTTAAAAATAACGCATCGGTTTCTGAAATTACTAAATCAGGGTTCAAAATTAAATCTACTTTACTTAATTTTAGCTGAAAATCCATCAATAAACTATAAAATGAATGGATTTCATTTATAGCATAAATAGCTAATAATTGCGTTTGCAAATAGGTTTTAAATTCTTTTACATTCATTATATATCCTTTATCATGTAGGTAGTACAACTATAATACCCTGTGTTTCCTATTGGAGCATTTAAATTTACAAAACCTACTTTGGGTGCGCCAAACTCCACCAATACCTTTTTAATTAAATTGGCGATTACTTTATTATCAGCACTACTTATATTTTCTATTTTTATATGCGACATTAAAACCCTATTTTTGTGTGGTAAATTTAACCATTATGAAACAAATTACCCTACTTTTTGTATTGCTTTTCACTTTAAATTCGTGTACAAATAAAAAAATTGAATACCAACAATTAGAAAACCTACAAATACTAAGCATCAACAGTAAAGAAATTACGCTAAGTGCCGATGCTATTTTTAAAAACCCCTATATTTTAGGCGGCAAGGTGATCCCTGAAGATATTATTGTTTATGTAGATGATAAAGAAATTACCAAAGTAAAATCGACCGAATTTAAAGTGCCTGCTTCAAAAGAATTTGGTATTCCGTTAGAAGTAACCATTCCGTTTGATAAATTATCTGATAGCGGTGGTATATTAGGTGCCGTTTTAAATAGTATTGGTAAAACGCACAAAGTAACATTTAAAGGGAATATTTATTATAAAGTAGCAGGTATAAAATCAACTTATACTATTAACCATACTGAAGAACTCAAGTTATAACTCCCAAAATTTACATAAAACGTTGTTTGCAATTGGCAAAAAATGGATTGGGCACAACGGCTCCAAATCCAATGGTGGGTGCTGTGGTGGTATATCAAGACACAATTATTGGCGAAGGTTATACAAGCCCGTATGGTGGTAATCACGCAGAGGTAAACGCCATACAATCGGTAAAAAACAAAGCTCTTTTAAAGGAGTCTACTATTTATGTTTCTTTAGAACCGTGTAGCCATTTTGGTAAAACGCCCCCATGTAGTAATTTAATTATTGCACATCAAATACCAAATGTTGTGGTGGGTTGCGTGGACGATTTTGCGTTGGTTTCTGGAAACGGAATTAAGCAACTACAAGCGAATGGTTGCCAAGTTATTGTGGGTATTTTAGAAGACGAATGCAAGGAAATGAACAAACGTTTTTTTACATTTCACAATAAAAAACGCCCGTACATTATTTTAAAATGGGCGCAAACAGAAGATGGCTTTATTGCTCCAAAAAACAATACTCAAATTACGTGGATTAGCAATGTTTTTTCCAAGCAGTTATCTCATAAATTAAGAGCCGAAGAACAAGCGATTTTAGTAGGTACTAATACCGTGATTACGGATAATCCGAAGTTAAATTGCAGGAATTGGAATGGCAAAAACCCTGTTAGAATTATTTTGGATCGTAGTTTACGTATTCCACAAGACTATCACATTTTTGATGGTAGCGTACAAACAATTGTAATTACTGAAAAATTACAAGAAAATCAAAAAAACATCTTATTTGAAACTATTGATTTTACAAAAAATATAGCTCCCCAAATTTGCGAAGTGCTGTACAAACACCAAATACAATCGGTAATTATTGAAGGAGGGGCACAAACCATACAAACTTTTATGGATTCAAATTTATGGGATGAAGCTCATGTTTTTACAGGAAATTCTGAATTTAAAAAAGGTATAAAAGCCCCTCAAATAATAGGTAAATTAATTACGGAACGCAAAATTAAAACCGATACCTTAAAAATGTATACAAATGATTAAAAATATCGTATTTGATTTTGGCGACATCTTTATCAACCTTGATAAGGTTAGCGCTATGGAAAACGCATTGCAATTATTTCAAGTAAAAACTTTTACTCCTGCAATGATACATACCAATAATCAGTATGAAATGGGATTAATTACTACACTTGAATTTTTAACTTTTTACGAGTTACAATTTCCTTTTGCCAACCAAAAAGATATTATACACGCTTGGAATATATTACTAAAAGACTTCCCCAAACAACGTTTACAGTTTATAAAAAATATCAGTAAAAAATACCGCTGTTTTTTACTCAGTAATACTAATGAAATGCACATTGATTGGATTAAAAACGATTGGGGCATAGATTTATACAACGAGTTTAAAGACTGTTTTGAGGTGTTTTATTTATCACACGAAATGAACATGCGCAAACCCAATGCCAATATTTTTGAATTTGTATTACAAGAAAACAACTTAAAGCCACAAGAAACTTTATTTATTGATGATACCCAAGAAAACACCAATGCCGCAAATAAATTAGGAATACACACTTGGCATTTAAACCCCGAAACAGAAGATGTAGTAGATTTATTTATTCATAAACCGCTATTATTTAATCAAACAATATAAATAGTACTCAATAGTAAACGAGTAATTACAATAATTTAATTGGGCTATCGCCCCGATATTTAATGATTTTTTTAGCACTTAGCATTATATTTATCATTTTTAAAATGTTTGATAAATACCACATCAATACACCACAAGCAATCGTAGCCAATTATGCTACTGCTTTTACAATTGGAATATTTGCTTACAATGATAGTATTCAAATTAGTAATATTTCACAAAAACCATGGTTTATAGGCGCTATTACATTGAGTTGTTTATTCATATCCGTTTTTAATATTATGGCGCTAACGGCTCAAAAAAATGGCGTTACCGTTGCCGCTATTGCTGGTAAAATGTCGGTTATTATTCCCGTAGTATTTGGCGTTATTTTGTATCATGAAAAATTATCTGCATTACAAATAGTCGGAATTATTTTAGCACTTACAGCAGTTTATTTAACCACTGCAAAAGAAAAAACCGAACTACAATCACATCAATATTTATTTCCTATATTATTATTTATCGGCTCTGGTATTATTGACACCAGTATTAAATATGTGCAACATTACTA
>CAZSQD010000212.1:0-3589 GCA_964608925.1 uncultured Kordia sp. | reverse complement strand
ATATTAAAAGCCATTGGAGTAGTTGCCTTTTTAGCAACAGCTACAGTAAGTGCACAGCAAACACCAACGCAAGCATTTTGGCGTCAAAATTTAGATATGATAAATCCTGCTTATGCAGGAAGTACTGGTAAAACAGAAATAAATGTAGTAGGTTATAAAAATGAATGGACAGGTATTGCAGATGCTCCAAGCACACAATTTATGTCAGCACACGGTTCATTTAATGAAAACGTAGGTATTGGATTAAGCATAATGCAAGATCAAGTATTCATACAACAAGAAACTAATATCTTTGCAAATTTCTCATACAAATTACCAATAGGAGATGCTGCAAACCTATATTTAGGTTTAAAGGCAGGAGGTAGTTTTTTTAATGTAGACTTTTCTCGTTTAGCAACAAGTGATCCATTAAATACACAAGGTAACGTAAGAAACTTTAATCCAAATTTTGGATTAGGAGCGTATTATAAAGCCGATAAGTATTTTGTAAGTTTAGCAGCACCTCGTTTGTTAAAAGCAGAACGTTTTGAAGAAGTAAACGGATTAGCACAAGATGCATCAGATGCTTTAGAAGCTTCTTTAGGAGCAGGGTATTTCTATAAGTTAAACGATAAATTTACTATTATACCTGCTATAATGGCACGTTACGTTGATGGAGCGCCTATTGGAATAGATGCAAACTTATCAGCGCGTTTTATGAATAAATTTGAAATAGGTGGTAACTATAGATTAAATGATTCTTTCTCTGCTTTATTTAGTTTTGAAGTAGCAGAAATGTTAGATTTAGGTTTTGCTTATGAATTTGTAACTTCTGATGTAAGTGAATATACAAAAGGGGGACCAGAATTTATGTTGAAAGTGAAATTCTAAAAATATTATAATTTTATTTTAAAAGCCATTTCGAAAGAAATGGCTTTTTTTTATGGCTTTAAAATGTATTTTTGTAGTTGATATGAAAAAAGTACTAATTATTGGTTTTGTTTGGGTAGAACCCAACTCATCCGCAGCAGGAAGCAGGATGATGCAACTTATTGAGTTGTTTCAAAACAATGGTTATCAAGTAAATTTTGCAACCACAGCTTCACCCAGCAATTTTTCTGATGATTTAGAAATTAACAACATCATTACGCAAAAAATTGAACTTAATTCAAATACTTTTGATGAATATATAACGGAATTAAAACCAGATATCGTATTATTTGATAGGTTTATGGTAGAAGAACAATTTGGTTGGCGTGTAACTAAAAGCTGTCCCAAAGCCCTAAAAATATTAGATACCGAAGATTTATATTGCTTGCGTAAAACACGACAAGAAGCCTTTAAAAAAAGTATTAAATTTGATTTTTCCTATTTAAAACAAGCAGATATTACCAAACGAGAAATTGCCAGTATTTACAGGTGTGACTTATCTTTAATTATTTCAACTTATGAAATAAACCTATTGCAAGATGAGTTTAAAATTGATAGCAGAATATTATATTACGTACCATTTTTAATACATAAATTAGAAAAAGAAGATTCACAAAAACTTCCAAAATTTAAAGAAAGACAGCATTTTGTAAGCATTGGTAATTTTTTACATGAACCCAATTATAATATGGTTTTATATTTAAAAGAAACCATTTGGCCACTCATTAAAAAACAACTACCAAAAGCTCATTTGCATGTATATGGAGCGTATAGCTCGCAAAAAGTACAACAATTACACAATGAAAAAGAAGGTTTTTTAATAAAAGGAAGAGCAGGAAGTGTTGCTGAAGTTATGCAAAAAGGAAAAGTGTGTTTAGCACCTATACGGTTTGGAGCGGGTATAAAAGGAAAATTTATTGATGCAATGCAAAATGGATTACCAAGTATTACTACTTCACTGGGAGCAGAAGGGATGCAACATGGTAAAGAATGGGGAGGTTATATTGAAAATGAACCAGAACAATTTGCAAAACAAGCTGTAGCAGTATATAATAATCAAGAGCTGTGGGAAACTGCTCAACAAAACGGATTTGAGTTATTAAATGCCGTATATGATAAAAACATATATGAGCAGTCGTTTATTTCTTTATTAGAAATGCTTCAGGATAATTTGAAAACCCATCGCACACAAAATTTTGTAGGTACTATGTTGCAGCACCATACTATGCAAAGCACAAAATACCTATCAAAGTGGATTGAAGCTAAAAATAAGTAATTCCTTATCTTACAAAAATCAATTCATTTTTAGTGAGGTCGGAATATTCTTCAGAAAAAGAATAATTGCCATAATTGAAGCCTTTTAAATCTTCAATTGTAGTAGCGTTAGTATCTATAATATAACGTACCATTAAACCACGAGCCTTCTTAGCAAAAAAGGAAATGACTTTGAGTTTGTCATTTTTCCAATCTTTAAAAATTGGTGTAATTACAGGAGTGTTTAAATTTTTCACATCTACAGCATTAAAATATTCATTACTGGCTAAGTTTACAAAAAGCTCATTTTTTTGTAATTGCCTATTTAAATATGTGGTTACTTTGGGTTTCCAATAGCTATGTAAGTTTTTAGCGTCAGCTACAGGAAATTTTGTTCCCATTTCTAAACGATAAGCTTGCATTAAATCTAAAGGTTTTAAAACGCCGTATTGCCCAGATAAAATATATAATGTATTTTGTAGCTTCTCTATTTTTTCTTCGGATAATGTATAGGCATCCAATCCGTCATATACGGTACCGTTAAAAGTAAAAACGGCGGGTCTTGCATTTTGGGGAGTAAAAGGTAGTTTCCAATCTTGATTACGCTTCCAGTTTAGTTGCGCTAATTTATCTGAAATTTTCATCAATTTTGACAAGTTGGAAGGAGATTGTTTTTTTAATAAATAACTAATTCCTTCTGCTTCTTTTAAAAAAGTTGCTTCAGTGTATTTTTGGGTTGGTAATTTGCTATCAAAATCTAATGATTTTGCTGGTGATACTACTATTTTCATAAATATATGCCCTCTTATTCTCCCCGAAGAGAAGAAATAGTTGTGTTATTTGTTATTAAAACTAAAATAGTAAATTTTTTCTTCAAAAAAAAATTACTATTCTTCACATACCTCTAATCACTAAAATTTAACGTCTATTACATTTGTTGATGTTGTGCGTAGTTTCTCCATTTTATTAAGCATTGTTCAATATCCTTAGGAATATCAGAATTAAAACTCATTTTTTCTCCTGTTACAGGGTGTATGAAACCTAATGTTTTGGCGTGTAACGCTTGACGTGGTAATATTTTAAAACAATTTTCGGCAAAATGTTTGTATTTACTAAAAGTGGTACCTTTTAAAATACGATCTCCTCCGTAGCGAGAATCGTTAAACAACGTATGTCCAATATGTTTCATGTGTACACGTATTTGGTGTGTACGTCCTGTTTCTAATTGACATTGTAATAAGGTAACATAGCCAAAACGCTCTATAACTTTAAAATGCGTTACAGCTGGTTTTCCTAAAGTGGCATCTTCTCCATAAAAAACAGTGTTTTGTAAACGGTTTTTAGGGTGTCGTCCAATATTACCTTCTACCGTACCGTCTTCTAAAACATCACCCCAAACTAAAGCATGATAAATACGCTCAGAAGT
>CAZSQD010000211.1:0-3630 GCA_964608925.1 uncultured Kordia sp. | reverse complement strand
TATATACATCATAACCTAAGTTTGCAAACATTATGGATTGTAACGCACCTACTTTTTCCGCTCCTCCTCCACCAAGGGAAGAAACAACTATACAAATCTTTTTTTTATTAGTACTTTGCAATTAATTTAATTTTTAAAACTCAAATATACTAAATGAAAATCTTATTAGTAGGAGAATATAGTAATTTACACAACTCTTTAAAAAAAGGACTACAACAATTAGGACATCAAGTTACTATAATTGGTCTATCTGATGGGTTTAAAAAATACCCTATTGATATATTAATTAAGCGTAAATTTCAAGAAGGATGGCTTAAAAAAATAAAAAATGGTGTTTATAAATTATTAAATATCGATTTAACTTCTCTTGATGTTAAAAAACAAATATTCAAACATCAAAATTTACTATCTGGTTATGATGTGGTACAATTTATCAATGAAAATCCTTTTTTATGCGTTCCTAATATAGAAATGGACATTTTTAATTTTATAATATCTAAAAGTAGAAACATCTTTTTACTTTCATGTGGTACTGACTATATAAGTGTTAAATATGCTTTTGATAAAAAGTTTAGATACTCAATATTAACACCCTATTTTGAAGAAAAAACGGCTTTAAAAGATGATTACTCTTTAAAATACTTAACCAAACCTTATCAAAAACTACACAACCATATTTTTAAAAATATAAAAGGTGTATTGGCATCTGATTTGGATTATCATATACCATTAAAAAATCATTCACAATACTTAGGTATGGTTGCTAACCCAATAAATATTGATAAATTGGAGTATATACCTTTACAAATTGAAGATAAAATTATTATTTTTCACGGCATTAATAACAAAAATTATTACAAAAAAGGAAATGATATTTTTGAAGCAGCGCTAACTATTATTTCAAAAAAACATAGTGATAAAGTAGATATTATTACTACCCGAAGCTTACCTTATAAGCAATACATAGAAATTTACAATAGTTGTCATATTTTATTAGATCAAGTATATGCTTATGACCAAGGTTATAATGCGTTAGAAGCTATGGCAAAAGGAAAAGTAGTATTTACAGGTGCCGAAAAAGAATGGTTGGATTATTATAATTTACAAGAAGATACGGTAGCTATAAATGCGTTACCAAATGCAGAAGCTATTGCAAAAAAACTATCTTGGTTAATTGAAAACCCAAATAAAATTATAGAAATATCACAAAACGCAAAAGCCTTTATTGAAAAAGAACATCATTATAAAAATTGTGCACAACTGTATTTAGATAAATGGGAGTCTACTATTAACTAATTACACGGTTACCAAAAATATGTTTTCGCAATAAAAATACGACTACAAAAAAGTAGATAACATAACGTAAAAAGTGTGCAAAAACAACACCTTCTGCTCCCATTGTTGTTATAAAATAATTTGCAAAAATATAAAATAAAAGTAATGATAGTATCTCAGATAAAATAAAAGGAGCTACCATTTTTTTTGCTAAAAATTGATGTCCAATTACAATAGACATTAATTTTACAAAATCACCCATCAATTGCCATTTAAATAAAGGCATCATCCCTAAAAACTCTTTTGATTTTAAAATGATGATGACCCATTCTCTTAAAAAATAAATACTTAACATACCCACTAAAAAAAGCGGCAATAGTACTTTATAAATATTAAAAATCTCTTTCCTAAAGTGCTTACTATTGGTTATCGTTGCAAATTTTGGAATGACATATAAGGTGAAAATTGCTGATGAAAATAGTAGATATTGTTTTGAAATATTAGTCATCCCTGTCCAATAACCTGCATCATCTATACTAATACTTTTCATTAAATGAGTACGCAATTTAATATCTACAAAACTCCCTAAAAAAGTAGCTACAATACTCATTAATGTAAAGGCTACTAATTTATTTTTATAAGGTATTGTAAATTGTAAACCTTTAAAATTAATATAGTTTTTTAAAACCGAAAAATACAATGAAAATAAAATACCAAATTGAATAATTGGCATAATTGCAATGGCAAATAATGCGCCTTCAATATTTTCATAATAGGTCGCTATTACAACCAATATTGCACTTACTGCATAGGTGAATAAATTTATTTTTACAAATTTCTGATAGGCTGACAAGCCATTCATCACCCCATTAAAAACTCTATTTAGTGCTAAAAACGGAACAGAAATTGCCAATAACTTAAACACATATTCAAATTCATATTTACCTAAAAACAACCATTCATTTAATGTTTCTGCACCAAAAAATAATATTAAAAAAGCAATACTACTTGCACAAATTAAATATACTGTAGTGGTAGAAAATAATTGGTGTAATTCCTTTTTATCGTCCTTATATTCCGCTACATATTTTACAATACCATTAAAAGTACCTAAAGTAGAAAAGGACTCTATCATAGGTATAATATTCCTAATATTACCTAAAACAGCAATCCCTTCTGGCCCCAATAATACCGCTATTACTTTTTGAGAAGCAAATGCAATTACCATTCTTACAGTCATTGCAGCCGAATTTAAAGAGGTTATCTTTAACAGTAAATTATTTTTTATAAATGCAGGTAACTTCAATTAGTATTGATTAATTAAATTAATAATTTTTGCAGTATCTGCAGTGTTTTGTATAGGACTTATAGGTAAACTTACCACTTCTTCATGTATTTTATTACAAATAGGATACACGTCTTCAAAAACTCCTTGCAGTGCTTTTTGTTTATGTGGCGGTATTGGGTAATGTATTAGGGTTTGTACTCCGTTTGCTTCTAAATACTCCATAAAGTGATTTCTATTTACTACACGTACTACAAACAAATGAAAAATGTGATTATTACTATTATCATAGCTTGGTAAAACTATTTTTGGATTCTTAATTTCTGATAAATATTTTTTAGCAATGTTTCTACGTGCTTCATTATCAACATCTAAAAAAGGTAGTTTTATACTCAAAAAACGTGCTTGAATAGCATCTAACCTTGAGTTTACACCACGTACTTCATTTTTATATTTTGAAGACGTACCGTAATTTCTAATTTGAGCAATCATTGTTGCCAATGCATTATTGTTAGTCGTTACTGCACCTCCGTCACCTAAAGCACCTAAATTTTTACTGGGATAAAAGCTAAACGCAGCGGCATCACTTAAATTTCCTGCCTTATGGTTATTTTTTGAAATGGCACCGTGTGCTTGAGCAGCATCTTCAATTACTAATAAATGATGTTGTTTTGCTATTGTATTTATAGCTTCCATATTAGCCAATTGACCATACAAATGTACGGCTAAAATGGCTTTTGTTTTTGGTGTTATTTGCTCCTGAATCACTTCTGGATTCATATTATAGCTTTCTAATTTTGGTTCAACAAAAACAGGTTTTAAACCTACTTCCAAAATAGATAATATAGTAGCTATATAGGTGTTTGAAGGCACTAATACTTCATCAGCATCTTGCAATAACCCTAATTCTTTATAGCCTCTAAATATTAAAATTAATGCATCTAAACCACTGGCCACACCTACACTATGTTTTGTGCCGCAATAAGCTGCAAATTCTTGTTCAAATTTTAAAACGGAGTCACCTAATACGTAGTGTCCAGAATCTAAAAAACTACTAAATTCCTGTTCAA
>CAZSQD010000210.1:0-3650 GCA_964608925.1 uncultured Kordia sp. | reverse complement strand
TTACACAGCACATTGGTGCTTATGGTGTTGAGTTAGAAGGTGGTCAAAAATTAGCATTTTTAGATACTCCAGGTCACGAAGCCTTTACGGCAATGCGTGCTCGTGGTGCTCAAGTTACTGATATTGTAATTATTGTAATTGCAGCAGATGATGATATTATGCCACAAACAAAAGAGGCAATATCTCACGCACAAGCAGCGGGTGTACCAATTATATTTGCAATAAATAAAGTTGATTTACCAGCCGCTAACCCAGATAATATTAAAACAAAATTAGCAGCCATGAACTTATTGGTTGAAGATTGGGGAGGTAAAATACAATCTCATGATATTTCTGCAAAAACAGGTTTAGGTGTTTCTGATTTATTAGAAAAAGTATTATTAGAAGCAGAGTTGTTAGACTTAAAAGCAAACCCAAACAAAAGAGCATCAGGTACCGTAGTTGAAGCCTTTTTAGATAAAGGTAGAGGTTATGTATCTACAATATTAGTACAAGCAGGAACTTTGAAAATTGGAGATTACCTATTAGCAGGTAAATGTAGTGGTAAAGTAAAGGCAATGAATGATGAGAGAGGTCATGTTATAGAAGAAGCAGGTCCTTCCACTCCAGTATCAGTATTAGGTTTAGATGGTGCACCACAAGCAGGTGATAAATTCAATGTATTTGAAGACGAACGTGAAGCGAAACAAATTGCCGCTAAGCGTACACAATTACATAGAGAGCAATCAGTAAGAACTCAAAAAACATTAACGTTAGATGAAATTGGTCGTCGTATTGCGTTAGGAGACTTTAAAGAATTAAATATTATCTTAAAAGGTGATGTTGATGGTTCGGTAGAAGCCTTAACGGATTCATTCCAAAAATTATCTACGGAAGAAATTCAAGTAAATATTATACACAAAGGTGTAGGAGCTATTACTGAAAGTGATGTTATGTTAGCATCAGCTTCAGATGCGGTAATAATTGGATTTAATGTACGTCCAGCAGGTAATGCACGTTCAGTAGCCGATGAAGAAGAAGTAGATATCCGTATGTACTCTATCATTTATGCAGCCATAAATGATATTAAAGATGCAATGGAAGGTATGTTGTCTCCTGATATTAAAGAGGAAATAACAGGTACAGCAGAAATTAGAGAAACATTCAAAATTTCTAAAGTAGGTACTATTGCTGGTTGTATGGTTATTTCTGGTAAAATATTACGTAATGCAGGTATTCGCTTAATTAGAGATAATGTAGTTATTTACACCGGTGAATTAACGTCATTAAAACGATTTAAAGACGATGTTAAAGAAGTTGCTAAAGGATATGATTGTGGTACGCAAATTAAAAACTACAATGATATTAAAGAAGGCGATGTAATAGAAAGTTATATTGAAGTTGAGGTGAAGAAGAAATTAAAATAAACTCAATACCATAATATTTAAAAGGCGTAAAACAATTGTTTTACGCCTTTTCTGTTTTAATTTCATTGCGACATTAGCATGTTAAATTGGTAGTATGCATAGTTGTAAAAAAATATTAACTTTGATTTTTATAAATAAAAATGAATAGTATACAAACACATTTTTCCAATTATTTAGAAACGGTTATAAATGATGCGAATTTGACGCATCAGATACCTCAAATAATTAACTCTTTTACCGCAATTACATTGTCAAAAAATGAACATTTGGTTAGTGAAGGCAGTATATGTAACTCTTTTTGTTTTATTAATAGCGGAATATTACAACATTCAATAACGGTTTTAGGAGAAGAAAAAACCACTTATTTAGGGTTAAAAAACTCCTGTACCTCAGCATTAAAAAGTTTTTTACAATGCACACCTTCTCGAAAAAACATTAAAGCACTAAGTACTTGTGAGCTATTGGTTATTGATAAAAATAAGTTTAAACAATTATTAAAAAATAATCTTGCATTTCATCAATTTTACTACAATCTTATTGAAAATCAAATATTTTTAATTGATGATTACCGTATTGATTTATTAATTCTATCTCCCGAAGAACGCTATCAAAAATTATTAAAAAACGAACCTATTTTATTACAAAAAGTTCCATTACACTACTTAGCTTCTTTTTTAGGTATTTCAGATAGGCACATGAGTAGAATACGAAAAAATATAAAATAAAGCCAAAAGGCTTCTTTAAACCTAATTTCTTTTTTTATTTTTGAAGTATCAAATAGATTTTAAAAAGGCATCATTTATATAATTAAAACTCATTTTTATGAAATACCATCAAATAGAAAACGATTTATTCATTAAGAATAGAAAACGATTTGCAGCACAAATGAAACCGAACAGTTTAGCTGTTTTTAATAGTAATGATATTTATCCGATTAGTGCGGATAGTACAATGCCATTTGAACAACATAGAGATATTTTTTATTTAAGTGGTGTTGATCAAGAAGAAAGCATTTTAGTATTATTCCCAGATTGCCCAAAAGAAAACCATCGTGAAATTTTATTTTTAAAAGAAACGAACGAACATATTGCGGTTTGGGAAGGCGAAAAACTAACCAAAGCTGCCGCTTTAAAAACAAGCGGAATCAAAACGGTGTATTGGTTGCAAGACATGGAAAAAGTGTTGTTTGAAATCATGACACAATGTGAAACTGTGTATATTAATACCAATGAGCATTACCGTGCCAATGTAGAAACTGAAACTCGTGAAGCACGTTTTACCAAATGGTTATTAGCAAAATACCCTGCGCATTCAGTAGCTAAAAGTCAGCCTATTTTACAGCGCTTACGCTCCGTTAAAAGTGAGTTAGAAATAGGTTTAATACAAACCGCTTGTAACATAACTGAAAAAGGATACCGTAGAGCATTAGGTTTTGTAAAACCAGGTGTTTGGGAATTTGAAATTGAAGCCGAATTTTTACATGAATTTATGTGCAATCGCTCTAAAAAGTTTGCCTATACGCCAATTGTTGCCAGTGGCAACAATGCCAATGTATTGCATTATATTGAAAACAACCAACAATGTAAAGCAGGCGATTTAATTTTATTAGACGTTGGTGCGGAGTATGCCAATTACTCCAGTGATATGACCCGTATGATACCGGTTTCTGGTAAGTTTACAAAACGCCAAAAAGAAGTATACAATGCAGTAAACCGAGTAAAAAATGTAGCCACAAAAATGTTAACTCCAGGTGCCATTTGGGCAGATTATCATGTGGAGGTAGGTAAAATAATGACATCTGAGCTGTTAGGTTTAGGCTTGTTAGATAAAGCAGCGGTACAAAACGAAGATAAAGATTGGCCAGCGTATAAAAAATACTTTATGCATGGTACCAGCCATCATATGGGGTTAGATACGCATGATTATGGTATTTTAACGGAACCTATGCAAGCTAATATGGTGTTTACGGTAGAACCTGGTATTTATATACCAGAAGAAGGTTTTGGTATTCGTTTGGAAGATGATGTAGTCATACAAGAAAAAGGAGATCCTTTTAACTTAATGCGAAACATTCCTATTGAAACGGATGAAATTGAAGACATTATGAATGCGTAAACGAATAATCGGTTTTTCTTAAAATAAAAGTCCAATTTGTAAATTTGAAAATTGGACTTTTATTTGAGCGGGTGTTTTGTATTATACTGATATAGGTTGACCTTTTTTTATTGATATTAATTTTACTTT
>CAZSQD010000209.1:0-3652 GCA_964608925.1 uncultured Kordia sp. | reverse complement strand
CCTTTAGAAATCAGCACTGAAAATTCTAAAAATTGACCTATTGCACATAACGTATAATAAGCGCAAGTTAGTGTTTTTTTAATGAGAGCATTAAGTGTTACAAATCCCTACGTTTAAGTAATAAATAGGATGCTCCTATAAAAATACCAACCCATATTAGTACAATAATAAGTTCTTTGGGGTGTACGGCATAATCATACGCTAAATCCACTTTATTGGGTTGCGTAATCATAATAATACGCTGTATGGGTTGGTCTATTAATTTGTATAAACTTACAAAAGGCGCGTATGCCATAATAGCATCGGCAGTGGTTTCACTTGCCCATTTCCATTTTAGGAGTCCGTAAAAAATAAGTTCGGCAATAAAAAGCATTAAAATACCACCAAACGCAAAGGCGCTCCGTTTTATTAAAACCGCCATAAAAAAGCACAAACTAAAAAAGCCCAATAGCTTTATAAAATATGCGAACAAGAATTCTGAGTTGATAAAAACCACACTAATATCAGTATGTGAGGAGTGTATGAGTCCAATAATTAAAATAGAAACACCAATTAATACCGTTGATAATAGGGTATAGCTTAAAATAAAAAAGAATTTAGATAAAATGAATTCTTTTTTACTCAATCCATCAATTAAATTTTGTTTTAAGGTACGGTTACTATATTCATTGGCCACCATAGAAACCACTACAAAAGCAAAGAAAAACTTAAAATAACCTGCAAAAAAGGTAATAATATGCCAAATTAATGGAAAATTGAATATTCCTGTTTTTACTAAATCAAGCGTAAAAAAACCAAAAAAATCAATTTTTATAGATGATAATATGAGTACTGAGAATGGTAAAATTAAAGAAACCAATATCAATACTTTACTAAAGCGACTGCTCCACAATTTTTGAAATTCTATTTGTAAAAGGCGTATCATAAATTAGTTGTTTTTTGTGAGTTGTAAAAATTGATTTTCTAAGCTCTCTTTTCGTTTTACAAAATGAGAAACTAAAATATGATTCTCATATAATTGCTTTAAAAAGGCTTCCGCATCAACGTTAGTAGTTAAAAAAGCAGTGACGAGTCCGTTTTCTTCTTTTAGCGTTCCAATAGACTGGTGGTTGTTTAAAAAAGAGTGTAATGCTTCGGGTTGGCTACTTTTTATTTCAAAAAAACCGTTGGAGTTAATAAGTTCATCTACGCTGCCTTCATATATTTTTTGTCCGTGTCGTAATATCACCATATGACTACACACTTTTTCTACTTCGTCTAACAAATGACTTGCTAATAAAATGGTAGTTCCTTTTGCAGCAATTTGGGTAATAATTTCACGTATTTGATGTATTCCCTGCGGATCTAACCCGTTAGTAGGTTCATCTAAAATTAAGATTTCTGGGTCATTAAGTAGGGCAGATGCAATAGCCAAACGCTGTTTCATACCCAATGAAAAGGTTTTAAATTTACTATCTTTACGTTCCATTAAGTGCACCAGCTCTAATTTTTCTAAAATTTTATCAGTGGTAATACCTTTAATTTTACATACTAATTTTAAATTATCATACGCAGTCATATACGGGTAAAAGTTTGGACGTTCAATAATAGCGCCTACTTTCTTTAAGGCTTGGTGTGTTGAAAGCGTACCATTAAACCAAGAAAATTTCCCCGAAGTTTTATTAACCACACTTAAAACAATACCCAATGTAGTTGATTTACCACTACCGTTAGGTCCTA
Source organism: uncultured Kordia sp. (assembly GCA_964608925.1). Classification (GTDB taxonomy): domain Bacteria; phylum Bacteroidota; class Bacteroidia; order Flavobacteriales; family Flavobacteriaceae. Next base: position 1,933 of record CAZSQD010000209.1, on the reverse strand, counting down.
AAATACCGTATACATTTCCTTTTTCAATTGTAAAAGAAATATTATTTACAGCGTGTATGCTACCGTAGTGCTTGTTTAAATTTTGAATAGATAATATTGTTTCTGCCATAATGTAAAAGGATTATAATAACAAGACGAGCACTTTTAAGTTTTGTTACAGTAATTTACTATTTTTGCAACTATAAAAAAGATAAAATGAATAGCAGAAAGCAACAATTACAGGCATTTGATAGATTGTTAACCATTATGGATGAGTTGCGTGCGCAATGTCCGTGGGATAAAAAACAAACCATGCAAACCTTACGCCATTTAACTATAGAAGAAACCTATGAGTTGGGAGATGCTATTTTAGATGATGATTTAGAAGAAGTGAAAAAAGAATTGGGTGATGTATTGTTACACATTGTATTTTACTCTAAAATAGGGAGTGAAACCAATAGTTTTGATATTGCTGATGTTGCTAATGAAATTTGTGATAAATTGATACATAGGCACCCACATATTTATGGAGATGTTACTGTAAAAGATGAAGCAGAGGTAAAACGTAATTGGGAAAAACTGAAGCTAAAAGAAGGTAAAAAAAGTGTGTTAGAAGGTGTTCCTAAAAGTTTACCCGCATTGGTAAAAGCCAGCAGAATACAAGAAAAAGTGGCAGGTGTTGGTTTTGATTGGGAAGAACCCAACCAAGTTTGGGAAAAAGTAGAAGAGGAGTTGGCGGAATTTAAAGCAGAGGTAGCGCAAAATGATCAAGATAAAATGGAATCGGAATTTGGAGATGTGTTGTTTAGCTTAATAAACTACGCACGTTTTGTAAATATTAGCCCAGAAAATGCGCTAGAGCGTACCAATAAAAAATTTATCAAGCGTTTTCAGTATTTAGAAGAAAAAGCAAAACAAAAGGGCAAGGAATTACAAGACATGACTTTAGCTGAAATGGATGTGTATTGGGAAGCAGCGAAGCAGATTACCGATATGCAGTAATTCAAAATTTGTGATAACAAATTTTAAATATTACAGTATTGGGAAGCAGCGAAGAAAGTAAATTAGTTTTTGGCTATCGCCCCGCGATTTGGGAAGCAGCGAAGCAAGCAGATTACTTTTTGGCTATCGCCCCGCGATCGCTGTTATTTGTGAAGTAGTAAAGTAAATTTGTATTTAAAGTGGAGTTTTTAGCACTATTTTTTAGAGAAAATTAAACACTTTTTGATGAGTAGCACCTTGTTTAAAAAATACCTCACTTTTTTATAGGACAATACAAAAGCAAGTTTTATTTTTGCGCATGCAAAACAACATCCTTATATTAGATTTCGGTTCGCAATACACACAACTTATTGCCCGTAGAGTTCGTGAATTAAACATATACTGTGAAATTCATCCGTATAACAAAATCCCTAAAAACGTATCAGAATATAAAGCGGTAATCCTTTCAGGATCTCCATTTTCGGTACGTGGAGAAAATCCTCCACATCCAGATTTATCTGAAATACGTGGTAAAAAACCAATACTTGCTGTTTGTTATGGAGCACAATATTTAGCCCATTTTAGTGGTGGTAAAGTAGGAGCTTCTAACACAAGAGAATATGGTAGAGCCAATTTATCTTTTGTAAAAGAAAATGAAGTATTTTTTGAAGGTATAAATACAGGTTCTCAAGTTTGGATGAGCCATAGTGATACCATTAAAGAATTGCCAACAGGTGGTGTACGTTTAGCAAGTACACATGATGTAGAAAATGCAGCTTATAAAATTGAAGGTGAAGATACGTATGCCATTCAATTTCATCCAGAAGTATATCATTCTACAGATGGGAAACAGTTATTAGAAAACTTTTTAGTAAAAATAGCAAAAGTAGCACAAGAGTGGACACCAGATTGCTTTGTGGAAACTACCGTAGCAGATATTAAAGCAAAAGTAGGTACTGATAAAGTAATTTTA
>CAZSQD010000208.1:0-3653 GCA_964608925.1 uncultured Kordia sp. | reverse complement strand
AATATCCTCCGCTTTTATTTTAGGTCTTAATGCTGGGTCTGGTGGAGTATCGGTAAAATTACCATAAACATCCATATATGCTATTTCAATTCCTTTTGCCCCATTTTCTCTAATATCCGCCTTTCGAGCCTCCATTTTTTTCTTCTTATCCTCACGTTTTTTTAAACGTTTTTTTTCTTTTTCATTCTTATTAAAGGATTGTTGCGATTTTGCCATTTTATTATTTAAATATTTATTTTAAGGATTATTTATACCAATTTAACCTATTAATTTCGTGTTGAAATTGATCAATTGTTATATTTTTTATAAAAATACTCATTTTTTTGCTAAAAATAAAAAGATTAGGGTTTTAAAAGTTTAAATTTCCAATTTATACCCTACACCATGTACGTTTGTAATTTTAATAGAAGTGTCTTCTTTTAAAATTTTTCGTAGTTTAGAAACGTATGTATCTAAATTTCTACCTACAAAAACACCATTATCTTCCCAAATTTTTTGGGTCAGTTCTTCTCGTTTTATAACCTGATTAGGTTGTGCTATAAATAGAGTTAACAATTCGCATTCTTTTTTTGACAACTTAATTTCTATAGCTTCTTTTATCAGTTTATTTTCTTCTGGATAAAATTTAAAAACCCCTATACTATTATAATTACCAAGCGTCAATTTATTAGTATCTGTACCATTATTAACCTCTTGTTTTGCTTTCTTCTTATTATTAAAAACACCTTTAATAATGACTAATAAAACAATGAATAGTACTACTAAATAAGGGATGGTATTATTACTAGTAGTTTTGATATTGATAAATTTTAAATGAATTTGATAACAGTTTTTTGGTAATAACCTCCCCTTACAAGGTATAATACTGTTTTGCTTTGTTGCTTTTTTTTCATAACTATATACAACCTCCTTATTCGTGCAATTTATCACTTCCACCCTATAATACTTTGGTAACTTCGCTTTTTGAATACTATTTTGTATCGTAGTTATTAAATTATCTGGAGTAATTGCTAACGGATTTTGAAAGGGTATTTGAAACTCATTTTTAGTAATTTCAGTAATTGGTAATACCAAGGAGGTACTATCTTTATCGGCTATTAATAATTGATGTCCAACCACACGTAATGCCACTTTTACGTGCGCAGAAAAATCATTAGTATGTGTACACGAATTAAAAAATAGCGTTGTAAATCCTAAAAAAATAACGTAAATGAAGTATAATGAAATGTTGTTTTTGTACATAATTAAGGTAAATAACCAACAAATTTTCGAGATTTTGCATCTGTTTACATTCTTTTGACACTTTTACAATGTAATACCTTTAATTTTACTTCATATTAAAATAACAATCATTTAAAACAATCAGAAAATGAAACAGTTTATCACATTCGTATTATTAGTAATAAGTAGTAGTTGTACTAATAGTCAAGAGCAAAAAGTTACCACACAAGAGCCTCTTATGGTTAAAAATAGTCAACCCATTACCGTAAAAAATATCCAATTAAAAAATAGCTATACGGTAAAACATAAAGATTATACCTTAAATTTTAAAGTAGAAAAAGTAGCTGCTAAAAACGCTTTTTTAGTTATGGAAATTAAACTGTATAATAACTCCTATTACGTATCTCCACATGATACCAGAGGTATGAAAGGAAAATTAATGATGGATTTTGGGAGTTATAAAGATATTGAGTTTAGCGGTAAAATTATAGCTAATCCACCTTTTGCACCAAATAAAGTAATTGCCCCTCGTACTGAAAATAATGCCCCGAAATATAATGAAATGAAAGGAGCTATTAAAGAGGATGTTACCTATAAACAACCCTTAATCATTAAAGCTAATGGAGATTTTGAAGTTTTTGGAAGAGTCAAATTTGTGATAGAACCTCGTTGTACATTGGAGGAAATTCCGTTAAAAATTATTTATAAAGCAGGTAAGTTTACGTTTGGAGATCCTAAATGCTAAATAACATAGGTCGATTAGCCATTTCCAAACAACCATTAAAATAGTTGTTTATGTTTAAGAAAATTTATTTATTGCCCAATACTAAACGGTGATGCTTCTTCTTCTACTTTTGTAATAAAATACTTAGTATCACCTAACCAAACAAAGGTTTTAAAACGCTCTACATAGGTTACTTTTACATAACGTCCTTGGTATTTTTTTAAATTTGAAATGGCTTTTTTATCAATATCCAAAACCGAGAACTTAAATATTTGAGCTCCTGAAATTCCTTGACTGATTTCGCCTTCCCATGTTTTTATGAGCACTCCTTTATGGCTAATTTTTATCAATTGCCCTGATCGTACAGTACACCTTCACTATACGGCACATAGTATATAAACGCATAGTAAGCACCTATTAATAAGGCAATACTTAACACAATGATTGCTATATTTTTTTTCATTATTTTTTATTTTTTTGTTGATGTAAGTATTGCGCTAACAACTTATCTACTAATTCTTCTTTGGTTAAATGATGAAAAACGGTATGTATTTTTTGTTTAAAATCAGCTGTAATTTCTCTATTGGGTTTCATTTTAAATATTTTTTTAGCCCACAATAAGGTGTTATTATCTTCAATACTTTGTGGATTGGCTTTTTTCATCTTTTTAAATGAAATATTTAACTCCTTTTCAAAATCGGCTAATTCTACCAATTCATTTTGCTGTATTACGGTTAGTGCAAGCCCTTTTGCTCCTGCCCTTGCGGTACGTCCTGTACGGTGTACATACGCTTCAAAAGTATCTGGTAGATGATAGTTTACTACGTATTCAATTTCTTTAACATCAATACCACGTGCCACCAAATCAGTAGCAATTAAAATATCAATATATCCGTTTCTAAATTGATCCATAATACGATCACGAATACCCTGTGATAAACTCCCATGTATAGCTCCTGAAGAAAATTTATTAATGGCTAAATTTTTAGCTAACTTATTTACGGCTGCTTTCGTTTTACAAAAAATAATAGCGCGCTGCCCTTCTCTACTATTTAAAAAGTGCATTAAAACATTTAATTTCTCAATAGGCTCCACCACTACATATTCATGATCTATCCCTTGATGAGCGGTTACATTTTGGGTAATGCTTATTTGTGTAACGTGTTTTGATAAATAGTTTTGTATCAGTTGTTTTATGGCTCCTGGTAAAGTTGCTGTAAACAAAAAGGTTCGTCTGTTTTTTGGAAGTACAGCTACAATTTTATCCAACCCTTCTTGTAGGTTTTTTACCATTTCATCCGCTTCATCTAATACTAAAAAGAGTGTGTTTTTTAAATTTATGGCACCTTTTTGTATCAAATCAATTAATCTACCAGGTGTAGCAACAACAATATGTGTGGTTTGCTGTAAACGTTCTATTTGTGGTTTTATAGGTGTGCCACCACAAATACTAACCAATTCCATTTGAGGGATTGCTGTAGTATAACTTTCTAAGGTATTAAAAATTTGTTGTCCTAATTCACGTGTGGGTGTTAAAATAACAGCTTGAATAGTTGTATTATCAACGTCAATTAATTGTAATAGTGGTAAGCCAAAAGCAGCAGTTTTACCCGTTCCTGTTTGTGCTAAACCTACTACATCATGTGTAGTGTTTAATATTTCTGGGATTGCTTTTTCCTGTATTTCTGTAGGTTCCGTAATATTTAAG
>CAZSQD010000207.1:0-3696 GCA_964608925.1 uncultured Kordia sp. | reverse complement strand
AATAGTACATTGGGTTTGGGCAGGCATTTCATTACTTACCTATATTCAATTTTTTTACACCATATTCACTGCTGATAGAGCTGACGGACAAACACTTCAGTTTCAATATTCATTTACTATTTTATTATTGTTTCTATTACCCAAATTAATTTTAGTATTGGCAATGTTTAGTGAAGATTTGTATCGTTTAGCTATTAAATTTACACGTATTTTATCCGCTCAAGAAATAAAAACGATACCCAGTAGGCGTAAATTTATTTCACAATTGGCATTAGGATTAGCAACAATACCCTTTGCTTCTTTTTTATATGGTTTTGTTAAAGGAAAATACAATTTTAAAGTATTAAAATACGAATTAGAATTTGCCGATTTACCCGAAGCATTTGATGGGTTTACCATCACTCAAATTTCCGATATTCATTCTGGAAGTTTTACCAATCTTGAAAAAGTACAATATGCCGTTAATTTAGTAGCCGAGCAAAAAAGTGATTTATTGGTATTTACTGGTGATATTGTAAATAATAAAGTTGCCGAAATGGATCCGTTTATAACAATGTTTAACGCTCTAAAAGCTCCTTTTGGAAAATTTTCTATTTTAGGAAATCATGATTATGGTGATTATGCCGATTGGAAAAACAAAGCGGATAAAAAAACTAATTTTGAAGCTATAAAGGCAATACACCCAAAAATAGGGTTTGAACTTTTACTCAATGAAGCACGTTATATTGAAAAAAATGGCGAAAGAATAGCTTTAATTGGTGTAGAAAACTGGGGGAAAGGTTGGAAACAAGAGGGTGACTTAAAAAAAGCATCACAAAATATTAAAGCTACCGATTTTAAAGTACTACTTAGCCATGACCCATCACATTGGGAACACAAAGTTAAAAAAGATGCCTTTAATTATCAGCTTACGTTAAGTGGTCATACCCATGGATTACAATTGGGTATTGAAATACCAGGTTTTATAAAATGGAGTCCCAGTAGTTTTATTTACAAACAATGGGCAGGTTTATATAAAGAGTATGGGCGTTATGTAAATGTAAACCGTGGTTTTGGTTTTCATGGTTTTTCTGGACGTGTGGGTATTTGGCCAGAAATTACGGTAATTAAACTCAAGAAAGGAAAAGTCACATAATCGCGGGGTGATAACCTATGCTCTAAAAAAGACTCTTAATCTTCTACATTAAAATTTAATGGTTTAAAAGCTTATAAATCTCCCTCAAGGAAGTTTATCTAAATTCTGTAAATATTTCTTTATAAGGCATTACGGCTTAAATTAGTATAAAATACGTAACTTTGTTATTCGGATTTCTTTGTATTTTTAATCTTATAACTGAATTAATATGTCAAAATTTGGTGAGTTAATAGCAACCTCAACACCTGTTTTATTAGAGTTTTACACAAATGACAGTTCTCAAACGGAAGGAATGAACGTTATTTTGCGTGATGTTGCCGCTACTATGGGTAATCAAGTTAAGGTTATTAAAATTGATGTAGCTAAAAATCAGAAGTTAGCAGAAGCACTACGCATAAAAGGACTACCTACTTTAATGATTTATAAAGATAATGAAATGAAATGGCGACAAAGCGGAGAGCAAGATGTTACTACTTTAGTCAGCTTAATTGAAGAGTACGTTTCATAAAAAACACTACAACACCTTAAATTCAAAACCCTTTTTGGTAAAATGAGTTAACACACGGGGTAATACAAACTTTAAATTATCACTAGCTTTCAAACTATCATGAAATACTATAATACTCCCGTTTCTAGTGTTTTTAATTACATTTTGTAAACATTTTTCTTTGCTAATTAAAGTGTCAAAATCAGCAGAAAGCACATCCCACATTATAATTTTATATTCTATTTTTTGCAATGCTTTAGCTTGACTACTCCTTATTTTACCGTAAGGAGGTCTAAATAAAAGTTGATTTGTTAATTTGTTGATTTGTTGATTTGCTTTTAAAACATCTGCTATATAAACATTCGTTTTTGTTTTCCAACCATTTAAATGATTTTGAGTGTGATTACCAATAACATGACCATTATTCCTAATATTTAAAATAATTTCAGGGTACTTTTCTACATTTTTACCAATGCAAAAAAAAGTTGCTTTCGCATTATGGCTTTTCAACTCTTCCAATACCCAATTGGTTATTTTTGGCGTAGGACCATCATCAAAAGTAAGGTAGATTACTTTTTTAGTAGTGGCGACACTCCAAATTAATTTTGGAAATAACTTCTTTACAAATAATGGTGTTTTTACAAAATAAAACATCTGTTTTTTTTATAATATTAATCCCATTTGTTTTTTATATAACAACAACGCTTTACTGTCTGACAGTGAGGCTACATAATTAGAAACTCCTAATAACCTTTCATACAAAACAGCACTATTAAAAGACGCCGTTTCTGGCAATGTATTTAATATTAATTTATCAAAATGAGAGGTATTACCTGTAACATTATGCTCTACAGCAGCGGTATAACTCTCTAATAATTTAGAAATTACTTGATAGCCTACAATTTCTTTTTCCACTACTTCAGTGCTTTGATATATTTTACGAATACTAATATTTATAATATCTTTAATTTGAGGCTCATACTTACATTTATCAATTAAACCTGTTGCGTAAGTACCGTTTAAAATGGATTCTTCATTTTTTAAAAATACGGCAACAGCTTCTTGTATTAACGCGCTTATTGCTAATGCTCGCAAATAGGAAACTCGAGATTTTGTAGTGCTAAGTTGTGCATATTTTTGGGTATCTATTGCTGACCTTACTAAATTCATTAAAAACTCCAATGCTTTTTCTTCTTCAATTAAACCAAGGTTTATACCATCTTCAAAATCAATAATAGTATAGCAAATATCATCTGCCGCTTCTACTAAAAACGTTAATGGATGGCGTGAAAAACTAACCGTTTCTCCGTTTCTTGTTTGTTTTAGGTTTAAATCATTCGCAACATCTAAAAAGATATTTTTATCTTGCTGAAAAAATCCATATTTTTTATCGGCTACATGGTTTGTAGGTTTTTTTGGTAAACTTTCTTTTGGGTATTTCATAAAAGCGCCCAAAGTTGCATAAGATAAACGAATACCTCCATCTTGACCATTATCTGATTGTGACACCAAATGAAAACCGTTTGCATTGCCCTCAAAATCAATTAAATCTTGATATTCTTTTTCAGTTAATTCACTTTGATATTGCACTCCTTTTCCATCTTTAAAAAAAGAACCTATTGCTTTTTCTCCTGAATGCCCAAAAGGCGGATTACCAATATCATGCGCTAAAGCAGCGGCAGCGGTAATTGCTCCAAAATCGGTTGATTTATAACCTAGTTTTTTTAAATTTGGATATTTTTTTAACATTTCTGAGCCTACCATTCTACCTAAAGAACGCGCCACTACGGAAACCTCTAAACTATGCGTTAAACGGGTATGCACAAAATCCGTATCAGACAATGGTATTACCTGTGTTTTATCTTGCAAACTCCTAAAAGCCGTTGAAAAAATAATACGATCGTAATCAACCTCAAAACCCAACCGATTTTCATCTTGTTCACTACGTAAACGTTTTTTTGTATCTCCGTGTCTTTTTAATGACAATAATTGTTCCCAGTTCATGTACTATTTTTTTCTTATTGCAAGGTAATAAAATTCGGTTTATAAAAATTATTTATTATAATCCTTTCCA
>CAZSQD010000206.1:0-3698 GCA_964608925.1 uncultured Kordia sp. | reverse complement strand
CAAGAGGGTTGGAATTTGATGTAACGGATTTTAAAAGTTTATTAACAGGAGCAGTTGAATTAAGAATTTATATTGAAAACTGGACTGCTAAAGCAGATATTATAAGTGTTGATTTTGATTATATTGAGGGAACACCAGATTATCCATATTATGCAGTAGCAAGAGTGATGGATTATTCTAATAATTCTATTTCTGGCGTACCTTATGGTTCAAGTACTGCAGCTTTTGATTTAGATAAAACAGTAACCATTCCTGCTAATTCAGAAAGCACTCATTTGCGCACTATAATTTCTGGTTGGGGACACGCTAATCCAGCAGATTCTGATGGTAGACAATGTGCGGAGTGGTGTTATAGAACGCACAATATTAAAATAAATGGAAGTAATGCTTTTAGTCATAATATGGGATCTTTAGGTTGTGCATCAAACCCTATAAGTAATCAAAGTCCAGGTAATTGGATGGCAAATAGAGCTGGCTGGTGCCCTGGAATGCAAGTGCCTACACGTATTGATGATTTTAGCTCTAATATGGCAGGTAGTACTTTTACCTATGAGTATGATTATGAAAACTGGACTAATAACGGTAGTAACGGTAATGCCTTTTATGCAACGTCTACCTATGTTGTTGTAAAAAGTAATAGTACTATTGTAAAACCTACTGTAGTTGACTAACTTTTAGTGTAAATTATAAATAGAGCGCAATACTTTTGGTGTTGCGCTTTTTTTATAAATATTTTTGATAACTTTATATGATGAAAAAAAGCCTATTAGTTGTATTCTTTTTACTATCGCTATTTTCCATAGCGCAACAAACAGATGTGGTTGATTTTACTAAGGCAATAGTTGATGTAACCATTAATCCGAACCAAAAACAAGTGAAAGGGAATGTAGTCTATACATTTGATATTTTAAAACCTACAGATTCTATTTACTTAGATATTAGAAAAAATGTGAATCCGTTTGCGGTTCTTTTGAATGATAAAGAAATACCTTATACTATTTTAGATAATAAATTGTGGTTGAAAACTTTTTTACAACCTTTAAAGCAATATAAGTTGAAAATTAAATATGAGGCAACCCCCCAAAAGGCAATGTACTTTATTGGTTGGGATAATGAAGGTAAAAACCAAGTTTGGACACAAGGTCAAGGTAAATATACATCACATTGGTTACCCAGTATTGATGATGTAAATGATAAAATTGAGTTTGATTTATCTATTTCTTTTCATAAAGATTATGAAGTAATTGCGAATGGTAAGTTGTTGAAAAAAGAAACTATAAATGATTCGCTTGTTAAATGGCAGTATGACATGAAAGCGCCAATGAGTAGTTATTTAGTAGCGTTAGCAATTGGGAAGTATGCTGAGAAAACAGAAATATCAAAATCGGGAGTGCCTCTGATAATGTATTATTATCCAGAAGATTCAAATCAATTTGAAGTCACATATATATATACTAAAAAAATATTTGATTTTTTTGAAACAGAAATAGGTGTTTCTTATCCGTGGCAAAATTACAAGCAAATACCGGTAAAAGATTTTCTATACGCAGGAATGGAAAATACAGGCACTACCATTTTTTCGGATGCTTATATGGTAGATGATATTGCTTTTTTGGATAAGAATTATGTAAATGTAAATGCACATGAATTGGCACATCAATGGTTTGGTAATTTGGTAACAGCAACATCAAGTACGCATCATTGGTTACAAGAAGGTTTTGCAACCTATTATGCGCTTTTAGCAGAAAAAGAAGTGTTTGGGAAAGATTATTACTACTATAAACTATATCAATCAGCTAAACAATTAGCACAACAAAAGGATACGAAATTACTCAACCCAAAAGCCAGTAGCTTGGTGTTTTATCAAAAAGGAGCGTGGGTATTGCATAGGTTAAGAGAATTGATAGGTGATAAAGCGTTTCAAAAAAGTGTAGCTCAATATTTAGAAAAATACAAGTTTAAAGAGGTGGAAACATTAAATTTTATAAATATTGTGAAGGGAAATACAACAATTAACCTATCTAATTTTGAAGTAACTTGGTTAAACGGGCAAGTTTTTCCTGTTCAAGAGGCAAACGAATCTTTATCAAAAAATAAAACGCTTCGTAAAGTATTAAAAACGTCTTTAAAATATTGTAGCAAGCAATCAGAAATTGTACAGCAAGAAGTATTGAAAAATATCGCAAAAGATTCGACAATAGCGTTGTCTAAAAAGATAAAAACCTACAAAAAAGCATTTGAGGGTAGTGTAAAAGTACGACAAGTATTATCAGAAATTATTGAAGAAGTTCCATTAGAATTAAAAATTGAAATGGAATCATTGTTAACTGATAAATCATATAAAACCATAGAAAATGCGCTGTTTAAATTGTGGGCGCAATTCCCCAAAAATAGAGAAAAGTATTTAAATCAAACAAAAGGGATAATAGGTTTTAAGGATAAAAATATAAAAATAGTATGGTTAACATTAGCATTATCTACACCTGATTATGAAGATGATTTTCAAAGTAGTAGATTGCAAGAATTAATTGCCTATACGGCTCCAAAATATCATTTTGAAGTACGTAAAAATGCTTTTGAATATTTAAAATTAATGCATTTTTGTAATGATGAAGTGTTAAATAATTTAGAAGAAGCTACTCATCATCATAATTGGAGATTTAAAAAATTTGCCGTAAGGTTAAAAAAGGAATTACAAAATAAAAAATAATAACATGAAAGCATTAGTAATTAGTGGAGGAGGAAGTAAAGGTGCGTTTGCAGGTGGTGTTGCAGAATACCTAATGACCGAAAAAGGAAAAGAATACGATCTGTTTTTAGGAACCTCAACAGGTAGTTTATTATTGCCGCATTTAGCGACAGGCAATCTGAAAAAATTGCATAAAATTTATACCAATGTAAATCAAAATACCATATTTAGTATTAACCCGTTTATAACCCGTAAAAAGGAGGGTAGGGAATATGTTTCTATTAATTTTATTAATTCGTTAATTCAGTTTATAAAATTAAAGAGAACCTTTGGAGAGAGTAATACGTTACGTAAAAACATTAAAAAAAATGTAACGTATACGGAGTTTTTACAAATTAAGGAAACCAAAGAAGATGTAGTAATTACGGTAACCAATTTATCTAAAAACCGTGTAGAATATAAGTCAATACATGAGTGTACTTATGATGAGTTTTGTGACTGGATTTGGATTTCTTGTAATTACGTACCTTTTATGTCATTAGCCACCCGTAATGGAGATGAATATGCCGATGGTGGTTTTGGTTGTGTGGTACCTATACGAGAAGCTATTTTACGTGGCGCTACGGAAATAGATGCCATTGTATTAGAATCGGAAAACATGGAGGGGCAAAAAATATTAGGACAAAATCCGTTTTCATTAATGATGAATCTTTTTGGATATTTACTAGATCAGGTAGAAAAAAATGATATTACCATTGGTAAATTAGCGGCTAAAAATAATAATGTAAAGTTAAACATATACTATACACCCACAAAATTGACCGAAAACTCTTTGGTTTTTAAGAAAAAATTAATGACCAAATGGTGGAAAGAAGGGTTTGAATACGCAAGAGGTAGGTTTACATATTTTGAAAAAAAGCATCGTTAACGGGTATTGTGTGTAATTTTATTTATCGGTTGATATAAGAATAGTTGCGGTTTTGTGCGCGAGGATTTTCCGAAGGAAAAT
>CAZSQD010000205.1:0-3775 GCA_964608925.1 uncultured Kordia sp. | reverse complement strand
TTTTACAAATCTAATATTTTAGATTTGTTGCGTTAAGTTACTGAATGGAGCTAATCCCGTTGAAACGGGTTTTGTAACAGAACCAACTGAATGGAAATATTCAAGTGCAAGAAATTTTGCAGAAGATAATACCGTTTTAAATATTGATGAAATGGGGTTTTTAGGATGATTTTTTGCTTGTTTACCGCCACTCGTTACAAACGAGCGGTAGCTGGGATTTAGAAAGTTTAGATGAAATGATAAATACTTTACATCCTTTATAATAAAAACTATGAAACAGAAATTGTATATTTGTTATAATAAAAATACGAATATTATGGATTTACAAACACGAAAATATGAATTTATACAAAAACTATTCAATGTAAATGAAAGTGTTTTTGAGCAATTAGAAGGTGTTTTAAATAGACAGTCAAAAAGTACCAAAAAAATTAGTTTAGAACAATATAATAAAGAAATTGACGAAGCTAATATACGTATTGATAACGGTGAGTTTTATACGCAAGATGAAGTAGAGAAAATGGCTAGAGAATGGTAAGTGATAAAAAATTAGTTTGGGATAAAGAGGCAATATCTGAACTAAAAGAAGTATACAAATATCTAAAAAATAAATCACTACCATCAGCCAAACGAGTTCGAGATTCAATCATTGAAACAGCTTCTGAACTACCAAAACATTCAGAAATATACAGATTAGATAGGTTTAAAAAAGGCAACAATAATGATTATCGAGCTTTTGAAAAGTATAATTATAGAGTAACATATCGAATAAAAGAAACAGAGGTACGAATATTAAGAGTTCGACACACAAGTAGAGAACCATTAGAAAGTTAAGTTTCCCCGACTGTAACCCCTGATCGCGAGGTTCCCGATAACTATCGAGGTGTTTTCCGTGTCGTTATAAGTAATCGAACAATATAAATTTAAAACCCTCCTTTACGAGAACCCCCGCTGCCGCTCGTTTGTAACGAGTGGCGGTAAGAGTGAGCAAACAAAGTAAATATAAAACCGCAAAAGGTTAAATCTAAAATTTAAAACAACAATTTAATTGTGCATTTTGAATTTTAATTGGTAGTACACGCATCAACAAATAAACACATATTGAGTAAGTCAGTATTGCATTTACCGACAGATAAAGCTAAACACAACTTATGATGATTAAATACTTATTTTTATTATGCTCGATATCTATTTTCTCACAAAGTGCTTGGGTAAAAACAAAAGGAGAACTATACACGCAACTGTCATATAATACCATACCTAATTACAGTACCATATTCAATCAAAAAGACGCCGAATTAAGCACAAGTAGGTTAATAAGTGATCAAACAATACAATTGTATGCTGAGTATGGTTTAAGCGCAAAAACCACCTTAATTACAGCCATACCGTTTAAAAGACTAACCGCTTCAAGTACGGTTAGAGAAACTACCTTTCTGTTAACCATAAAAGAAGGTGAAATGAATACATTAGGGAATGTTAGTTTTGCAGTGCGCCATAAAATACCACATAAAAAGTATGCTATAGCTACGCAATTACAAGTAAATTTTCCAACTGCAGCATATAATGCCAATACAGGTTTGCGTTCTGGTATTGATGCGTATTCTTTGATGCCTTCAGTTTCTTTAGGAAAAAATAATTTGTTTTTTCAAAGTAGTTTCGGACTTATTTTTCGCACCAATAAGTATAGCAATGGGTTGTTTTTTAATTTGGAAGGCGGTAAAAAGTTTTATAAGCAGTTATGGGTAATACCTTTTATTAACATAGTTGATTCTTTTGCAGATGGGAATATTCAAGAACCAATAAATAATTTTGAAACTTTTTTAAATTTAGACAAAGCGCAATATGGAGGTTTCGGAATAAAATTAATTGAAGAAATAAAACCTAACTTTGGAGTTACAGCAGCAGTTGGTGGTGCATTTTTTGCACATTTAGAAGCTAAACAACTCTCGTTAAATGTTGGATTGTATTATAAGTTTAAAAAGAAATAGCTTTTATCTATTCTAAAATAAAAACTATCAATTAAAATTATAGTTTAAAAATTGTAGTGATGCAATATCTTTGTATTAGTATTAACTAAAACAATATTTTACAATGGAAACACAAGAACAACAAGTAACCATGATGCCACGTATAGGTGATATGGCACCAGATTTTACAGCAGTAACTACAACGGGAAAAATTAAATTTTCTGAATTTGCAAAAGACAAGTGGGTGGTTTTATTTTCACATCCAGCCGATTTTACTCCAGTTTGCACTACAGAAATGAGTGGGTTTGCAGAAAGAAAAGGTGAATTTACAGCCTTAAATACGGAGTTAATGGGCTTGAGTATTTGATAGTATTCATTCGCATTTAGCATGGGTAAACAATGTACGTAAAAACACAGGAGTATATTTAAATTTTCCAATTATAGCTGATATTGATATGAAAGTATCTAAACTATATGGAATGTTACAGCCTAATGAAAGTGAAACAGCAGCAGTAAGAGCTGTATTTTTTATAGACCCCACTAAAAAAATTAGATTGGTAATGTATTATCCTTTAAATGTAGGTAGAAATATGGATGAAATTTTACGCTCTTTAGAAGCATTGCAAGTTTCGGATGCTAATGGTGTAGCAATGCCATTAAACTGGAAAAGTGGTGATAAAGTAATTATACCTCCACCAAAAACTTTAGATGAAATGAATGAACGCATTAATGATACTTCTTGTGAAAAGGTTGATTTTTATTTATGTAAAAGAGAGCTATAAACTCAATAAAATTTATAACAAAAAACGCCATTGATTTTTTTCAATGGCGTTTTTTTGCGTTAGCATGATAACGGCTATCCTTTAGTGTAGTTGAACTTGTATTTGTGTGATTAAAAAAGCGATTTTATGAGCTCTTTTTAATCACTTGCAAATGCGTTCAAATAAACGAAAGATAATAGTGATAGTGCGTATAAACGCGCTACTTATACGTTTCCATAAAACCTTCCGCAGTTTTTACCATTTCTGTACTTCCACAAAAGAAAGGTACACGTTGGTGTAAATCCGTTGGTTGAATATCTAATATACGGGTAAAACCATCACTTGCTTTACCGCCAGCTTGTTCGGCTATAAATGCCATTGGGTTACACTCATACGTTAAACGTAATTTTCCGTTAGGGTTATTGGATGCTTTTGGGTACATATAAATACCACCTTTAAGCATGTTTCTATGAAAATCAGAAACTAAAGAACCAATATATCTTGAGGTGTAGGGTCTGTTATTTTTTAATTCTTGGCAATATTTTAAATACTGTTTCACACCTTCAGGAAAATGCACATAATTACCTTCGTTTATAGAATAAATTTGCCCTTTTTTTGGTATTTGAATATTGGGGTGTGATAAATAAAATGTTCCAATTGCAGGGTTTAAAGTAAATCCATTTACACCATGTCCTGTTGTAAAAACCATCATGGTAGAGGTTCCGTAAGCCACATAACCTGCAGCAACTTGCTCATTTCCTTTTTGTAAAAAATCAGCTTTAGTAACAGGGGTTCCAGTAGGTGAAATTCTACGATAAATAGAAAAAATAGTACCTACAGAAACATTAACATCTATGTTTGATGATCCGTCTAATGGATCCATTAATAACACATATTTATTGTCATTTTGCTTATTGCTTCCTTCAACAATAATAAAATCATCATCTTCTTCACTGGCAATACCACAAACAATTTCTCTATTAATAATGGTTTGTTTAAACAAATCATTTGCTAATACATCTAATTTTTGTTGTGTTTCTCCTT
>CAZSQD010000204.1:0-3835 GCA_964608925.1 uncultured Kordia sp. | reverse complement strand
TTAAAATCGGGCCATAATACATTTGTAAAATATAATTCGGCATATGCAATTTGCCATAATAAAAAATTACTCAAGCGCTGTTCGCCACTTGTTCTAATGAGTAAATCTACGTCTGGTAAATTTTGCGTGTAAAGATGCTGATTAATAATTGATTCATCAATATTTTCGATAGAAATTATATTATTTTTAACTTTATCGGCTATAATTTTAACGGTTTTAACAATTTCGTCTCTTGATCCGTAACTTAATGCTAAGGTTAAAACTAATTTATTATTGTTTTTTGTTTTGTCAATAACGTCTAAAAGTGTATTTCTGGCTTTTTCAGGTAAATCCTCAATATTTCCAATAGTATTAAGTTGAATACCATTTTCGGTTAGTGTTTTAAATTCTTTTTTTAGTGATGATACTAAGAGGTTCATCAGTTTGTCTACTTCTTTTTTTGGACGGTTCCAATTTTCAGTAGAAAAAGCATAAAGTGTTAAATGGGTAACGCCTGTTTTACGAGCACCTTCTAATGCTTCCCTAACTGCTTTTGCGCCTTTTTCATGGCCAAAAACACGTAATAGTCCTTGTTTTTTTGCCCAACGCCCATTACCGTCCATAATAATGGCAACGTGTTTGGGTGCGGTTTCAATGTGTATTTGATCTAAAAGGCTCATAATTTGCTAATTTTTACAGAAACATGGGTTTTTGCCAAAAGTGTAGGTAAATGTGAAACCTGTAAATACATACCAATCATTACTATTTACATTCCCAAATTTTAAGCTTTCAAACTCGCTTTTATCTCTTACGGGATTACTGCCATCTAAATCATCTGTGAAAGTATATTTTGCAGTAATTTCAAAGGCTAATATAAAACGTTTGGTAATGGCTGTTTTTACACCAACGGTCATAGGTATAGCAAGCGTGTTGTGTGAGTTGTATTTTTCTATTACCCCATCTTTATTTAAGGCTAATGCGTCATAATTTAAATAGCTTAGTCCTGTAAATAGGTAAGGTGTTGTTTTGTTAAAAGGACGTACGTCATGTAAATCAAATTCTAAAAAACTAAATTCTAAACCTGCGGTAAGTTCTTTTACGGTGTTTTCAAATTTGTAATCTCTAATTTTTCTTCTGGAGTCTATTGATTCATTATCATTTTCACTCAATTTGGCATAGGTTGCGCTAAAACGCCAACTGTGTCGTTTACTTTTGTTCCATTTATAAAGTAGTCCTACTGCAATATCATTAGGGTTTATAAATTTTTCTGAACCTACATCTGTAATTGCATTAGTGCCACCATAGTAAATACCTGCCTCATGTATTTGGGCAATAGCTGTTGTGCTAATAAATAAGGTAAGGGCAATAATAATCCGAAACATAAAATTCTTTTTACAAGTTTGCAAATATATAAAATTGAAAGCGTTACTGCAATTTTATAGACCACCTATAAACTAATTTAGTTGCATTTTATTGTTTACGTTGATAAACGATTTGTAATTAATTTTTAGCTGTCGCCCTGTAATTAATTTCTAATATCTTCTCCCCACAACATTTTGTTACGTAATGTTTTTATAAAGCTATTACCGTTAGGTATCAACATTTTAATTTTAAAGGCTGCTTTTTTAATATTTAATTCGGTGCCATTTTTTACGGTAATAATCCTCCCGTCTAATGATACTAAATGATTTTCTTCCCTACCGTTAACGGATAGTTTAATATCCGTAGTTTCTGGGATTACTAAGGGGCGCATGTTTAAATTGTGTGGCGCAATGGGTGTTAAAACAAAACTATTGGCATGTGGTGCAATAATAGGGCCACCACAACTTAAAGAATAGCCTGTTGATCCTGTTGCGGTGGAAACAATGAGTCCGTCCGCCCAATAAGAGGTTAAATATTCCGCATCTAAATATGTTTTTACCGTAATCATAGACGTGGTGTTTTTACGACTAATGGTAATTTCATTTAAGGCAAAGTTAAACTCATTATCCAAACTATTTATAGTAGTATTACTTTGTAATGTCAATAAATTACGTTCAGAAATGGTATATTTTTTCTGATTAATTTTTTCAAATGTTTTTAAAATAGTTTCTTTTTGTACAGTTGCTAAAAAACCTAACCTACCTGCATTAATACCAATAATTGGTATACCAGAATTACGGATGTAATTAATGGCGCGTAAAATAGTACCATCACCACCAATACTAATAAAAAAATTAAAGCTTTGGTTTAAATCTTGATGTGATTGAAATGATTTGTAGGTTGTGGTTGTTGTTTTTTGAATGTATTGTAAACAGTTTTTTTCTATTACAACTTCCGTATTGTATTTTTTCAATTCATTTAATAGTAACGTAACGTGCTCTTCAGGAAAATGATGCTTGAATTGACCAAATAATGCGACTTTTTTCATGTTATATGTTTAAATATTTTTGCAAATAATCTGATCTGCTTTTTAAGTTTTCAAGATAGCTATCCTCTTCATGTCCTGCAATAATAGTATAGCTGTAGCGTCTAAAAGTTTGCATAATAGCGGAAAAGCCTTTGTTACCTATTTTTAAAGTAATTTGACTATTCTCATTTTTATATTCACTTACAAAAACACCCAATAGTTTCCCTTCATTTGATTCTACAATTTGAGAAATCTCACTAAAAGAATAATCAACGGTAGCTTTTTCAATAATTAAAATAGCTCCAGGTTCATAAAAAAACGGAGTTTCGTTAAAAAAAGAAACAATGTCTTTTAATTCATAATAACCAATGTATTTATCTTGTTCTAGAACAGGCATAATGTTGGTGTTGTTTTTAGCAAATGCTTCTAAAACATCCAACCAATTGGTTTGTGGTGTAACAAAAAAGAGTTCAATAGTATATTGATATTCTTTTATGGTTTTGTCACCATCAATACAATGTGTGTCATTTTCAGAAATACAACCTATATAATTATTAGTATCATTATCAAAAACGGGTAAATGTGAATAGGTTAATTGTGTAAAAATACGTTGTGCAACTGCAAAAGTATGCGCCGTATTAATAGGTTTTACATCGTTAATAATATATTCTGAAAGGTTCATGAATTTAATTTTATACTGCAAATTAATTAAATTATAGGAAATAGCTTTAAATTTGCACTTCTAATTTAAGGAAAACATGACAAAGTTAAGTGTAAATATCAATAAAATAGCAACGTTACGTAACTCAAGAGGTGGTAATTTGCCTAATCTATTAAAAGTAGCAGCTGATATTGAGCAGTTTGGAGCACAAGGGATTACCATACATCCACGTCCAGATGAACGCCACATCCGTTATCAAGATGCGCGTGATTTAACAAAAGTGGTGACTACGGAGTTTAATATTGAGGGTAATCCGAATCCGAAATTTATTGATTTGGTTTTAGAAACACAACCAACACAAGTAACTTTAGTGCCAGATGCCGTAAATGCGATTACTTCAAACGCAGGTTGGGATACGGTAAAACATCATGATTTTTTAATAGATGTTATTGCCGAGTTTAAACGTAATAATATTAGAACTTCGGTTTTTGTTGATCCTACTTTAGCTATGATTGAAGGTGCTAAAATAATAGGAGCAGACCGTATTGAATTGTATACAGAAGAGTTTGCTGCACAATACGATAAAGGAAACGAGAAAGCAATTTTACCGTATACGGAATGTGCTGTTTTAGCAAACAAATTAGGAATAGGTGTAAACGCAGGACATGATTTAAGTTTGGATAACCTACAATTTTTTAAACAAAATATTCCTGGTTTGTTAGAAGTGTCTATTGGGCACGCACTTATTGCAGAATCTTTGTATTTAGGTTTGGAACACGTAGTGAATGCCTATTTGGAAAGGTTGA
>CAZSQD010000203.1:1482-3878 GCA_964608925.1 uncultured Kordia sp. | reverse complement strand
GCTCTAGTGGTATGCTCAAAAAAAAAAAAACTACTCCTTATATATAGGTGTAAAATATTACTGGCCTCTAAAGAACAAGACGGTACTTAGTGTTTTTATTATGATATTAAAATCTAAGAAGATATTACGGTTTTTAATGTAATACAAATCATACTGTAATTTTTCTAAACTTCCTTCAAGTGTAGATGCGTATGCTGTATTTACTTGTGCCCAACCTGTTAATCCTGGTTTTACAATGTGACGTGTTGGATAGAATGTAATTTCCGTTGAGAGTTGTTGTACAAATATTGGACGTTCTGGTCTTGGTCCAATTACACTCATTTCGCCTTTTAATATGTTATAGAACTGAGGGAATTCATCTAAACGTGTTTTACGTAAAAATTTACCAAATTTAGTAATGCGTATATCGTTTTTTTGTGCCCAAACGGCTCCTTCTTTTTCTGCATTAACTACCATACTCCGTAGTTTATGAATATTAAAGGTTTTACCATTTTTACCTACGCGTTTTTGACTATAAAACAAGGGGCCTCTATTTGCGAAAAAATTAACTACTATTATCCATGGAAATAGAAAAGCAAAGAGTATTAGACCTAAAACACTTGCGATAATATCAAAAAAGCGACGAAATACACGGTATAAAGGTTTGTTGTTATATTTACTAAATGGAAATTGCTTGAACAACTCTTCATCTTTAAAATTGACTAAAACTCGGTTAGACAACTCCTCATATACTTGTGCATATTCTTTAATAACATAGCCTTCATTAAACAATGACAATAGCTTATTGTATAAGGTAGGTGATGAAAATTTTGCATTTTGAGTGACCACAATTTCATATAACCCTTCTTTTACTTTTTCAATTAATTGCGCACTTGAAATTTCTTTGGTATGATTTTTTGATTGGTTTTCATCTGTATTGATAAAATACTTAATCCTATAATTAGAATCTGCTGCTGCTAAGTTTTTTTCAATTGCTGTAAATTCTTTTCCGTTGGCTATTACAATTACATTTTTGATAAAAATAGGTGAATGAATTAACCCTATATATAATAACCTACCTATAGACATGGATAGTATCATTGTTAAATAAAAGTACAGCAACTGTATTCTACTATTGGGCAGTTCTGGAGTTAAAAAAGGGGTTAACAAATAGAATATAAATGTAACGGATATTGTAATAACGATACCTTTAAATATTTTAAAGAAATTACTTGACTTTTGGAGGTCATAAATTTCAAATATAGATCCGAAAAACCAGATATATCCTGTTAAAAGGAGTGACCACAACCATTTGTCTTCACGTATTATAAAATAGTCAAAATCAAAAATACGCCCTAAAAAATGTAGTCCCAATAGAGCTAAACCGACATCTAACAAACGTAATAAAAGCTTACGCTCTGACATTTCAAAATGATATGTATCCTTTTTTGACATTTATAATTGGGGTATAATGTGCTAATATAGTGATATAAAACTTTTTTTCTTTTTTGTGAAGTCTTTATTTTTAACATTTTGAGATATTGCATAGGCGATATCTTTTTTAAAATAATTGTGTACCTCACTTTTTAGCAGTTTTAACTCTTTAGTTGACAAAGTTTCCTCTATTAAAAAATCAATTTTTCCTTTTTCTTTTTGAACGACTTGATAATTTAATTTTAGATTATGACGTGCTGCTAAGTTTTTAAAAATATAATAGAAGTATAGACTTGGGTATATTTGTTTTTCTCCATATACACTATTACCTACTCTTCCTGTTACTTCTTTTAAAATTTCATGCTTTAGTCCGCATTTACACTTAACACCTGTTTTATCTAACTCAATATAATCACCCAATTTGTACCGAATGAATGGGAATGATTTTAGTTTTAAATTGGTTACTATAATTTCATTATTAATTTCCTCAACTATCACGCCTTCCATAGTTATGTGCATATTTCCTTTAGGGCATTCAAATGCTATAATTCCTGTTTCGGCTGCTCCGTACTCTGACACCATTTTACTCCCAAAGGCTTTGATTACCTCATTATGGTAATGCTCAAATATTTTTTCTGAGGTTCCTTTTACTAATTTTAAATGTTTAGGTTTGGGCAAGTTGTTTGTATTTATTTGCTTTGCTGTTTCATATATCATGGAAGAATAGCCTTGTATATAGGTAGCTTTTGGCAATTTGTTTATAAACTGATTAAACTCTGTTTTTTGATATGAAAATAATCGAAATCTATTTTGTAGTGTATCTAACAATTTCGTTTTTATTTTTTGAATTACAGAAAAATTGAATCCCCAAAAATATCCATTTCTATCTGATGGATGCACGTCATACCATGAGTAACCTCTTTGTATTACAGCTCTATTAAACGAATCAACCTCTTCTTCTCGTAAATAATGTAATGCTTCAC
>CAZSQD010000203.1:0-1472 GCA_964608925.1 uncultured Kordia sp. | reverse complement strand
ACCCTGATGTATTTGCTTTAAATTGTTTCTTAAATTTATAATTGCTGTGTATTTTTGTGTTGAATTCAATTACCTCTTTTTTTGTTAATATAGGAAGTTTCTTGATATCTTTAATAGACTTTATATCAGATGGTTTAACTTCTATTTCATCAAATTTACGTTTGTAGTATGGTGAGTATTGATATGCAAATAACACCATTTCTTGCAATTGCTTTAATTGGTATGTTTCTAATTGCTTTAAACTCCATTTTTCAGTTTCTTTTAAAAACTGATAATGTGCGTGCAATGAGGGATTACGTAACTGTTGCCCTATTTTATAAATAAGTTTGCTAAACATCTTGAAAAATTTTATTCCATTGGTATTTTACGGTTTCCCAATCAAACTGTTCTACTTTTTTACGGGCATTTGTTGCCAATATTATTCCTTTTTTTTGAGTATTGAGTAAATTAATAATTGGATTTACAAATGCCATGATAGCATTTGGCTGTACTAATATCCCGTCTACCTCATTATCTATTAAATACGGCAATCCTCCTATATTTGTAGTAATTACAGGTAATCCTAATGCCATTGCCTCCATAACACTTACGGGGGTATTATCAAAATTTGTGGTATTTATAAATATATCATACTCTACTGACTTTTTATGCCATTGTTTTGGTGCTAGTAAGCCTGTAAATTCTATATCGTTTTCCAAATTTAACTGTTTGGCTAAATTTTCACACGCTTGCATTTCTCCTTTATCTGCGCCAACCATACATAGTTTTGCTGTAGGGTAGGTTGCTTTTAACTTATTAAGTATTTTAATTGCGAGTTGTGGATTATAAATTTTAGCAAAAGAGCGTACCCATAACAAGTGAGGTTGCAATTGTTTTCTTTTTTTTAAAGGGTAATTTTTAATTTCAAGTATATTGGGTATAAATGTTACAATATATCCTTCTTTTTCAAAAGCTATTTTTAAATAATTGGAAGGCGCTATATTGGTATAGGAATTATTGAAGATTTGAGCACTCATTTTTGGTGAGTTCTCCAACCGATTAGGTAAATTACCACCATGTAAAATAGGGATATACTCCACTTTAAATACTTTTGCTAAAATTGCAACTATATACGCGTAATAAAAGTTTGAGGTACTATAAGTGTCTATCAAAACAACATCTACTTGTTTTACATTTTTTAAAAATGTAAAAATCATATCTAACAATCGAAATACCTTGTTTTGTTTATTAGAGGTAACTATAACATGATGCCCTTCACTTTTCAGCAAAGTACTCAAAGTATCAATTGTAGTAACGGATTGCCCCTTACCTTTTAATTGATTGCCTACGTACAGTATTTTTTTCATATTGTATATCAATTAAACTTAGTGCATACATAAATGCGGGGGCTGCAATACGTGTGGCGGAATGGTTAATGGTTAAAAACCAGATTAAAAAGAAGGAATAAAAAAAGATATTACTTCTATTATTAA
>CAZSQD010000202.1:0-3926 GCA_964608925.1 uncultured Kordia sp. | reverse complement strand
CAACGAAACTGCTTATTTTTATCCGCATTTAAAAACCAATAAAAAAGGAGCGCTTACTTTTGAATTTGAAACTCCAGAAGCTTTAACCCGTTGGAAAGTACAATTATTAGGACATACTAAAACAGGTGTTTCGGGTAAATTTACTCAAAATATAGTTACCCAAAAAGAATTGATGGTAATCCCTAACCCACCTCGTTTTTTACGTGAAAATGACACGCTTATTTTTCAAACTAAAATTGCTAGTTTAAGCAATAAAGCACTAAACGGACAAGCTAAATTAGAACTCTATGACGCCTTAACGGGTAAAGAAATTAGTAACCGTTTACTCTTTCTCCCTTCTGGGGAAATGTCACATAGTGACAAAGGGGGAACTCAAAACTTTACTTTAAACCCTAAAGGAAACACCTCTATATCATGGAAACTCGTAATCCCTGAAGGTGTACAGGCTATTGAATATAAAGTGCTCGCAAAAGCAGGTAATTTTACCGATGGTGAAAGTAGTATCCTACCCGTTTTAACCAACCGTATGTTGGTTACGGAGAGTATTCCGCTTACCGTACGCGCACACCAAAGTAGGGATTATAGTTTCAATAAATTAAAAAACAACACCTCAACAACGCTTAAAAATCAAGCGTTAACGTTAGAGTATACTACTAACCCAGCGTGGTACGCCATACAAAGTTTGCCGTATGTAATGGAGTTTCCGCACGAATGTGCTGAACAAACCTTTGCACGCTACTACGCCAATACATTGGGGAGTTATATTGTAAATAGCAATCCTAAAATTAAAACTATTTTTGATAGCTGGAAAGCCAACGGAAAACTAACTTCTAAATTGGAACAAAACGAAGAGCTAAAACAAATATTAATTTCCGAAACACCGTGGCTACGTGATGCACAAAATGAAACCGAACGCAAAAAACGATTGGGATTATTATTTGATTTAGACAAATTAGCAAGCCAAGAAAAAAGTATGTTGAAAAAATTAAATCAACTGCAAATGGGTTCTGGTGGTTTCCCTTGGTTTAAAGGTGGTAAAGAAAATGAATACATTACCCGTCATATAGTTGCTGGTTTTGGACACCTACAAAAATTAGGCGTTACAGATGCTTTGGATGATAACATGATTCAAAAAGCAATCCAATATTTAGATGCTAAATTTGTAGAAAATCACAACAAAAAATTAAAATATACTACGGAAGAAAAAATTGGTTTCGGATATTATGAGTTGTATTATTTATACACGAGAAGCTTCTTTAAAAATGATTATAAATTTTCAGATAAAACTCGCCAAATTACCAATTTATACCTCAATAAAGCGAAGAAAAATTGGTTAAACCGTAGTTTATCTGAAAAAGCAATGCTCAGTTTAGTATTGCATCGTTTCAACGAAAAAATATTACCGAAGCAAATATTAGTAAACTTACAAGAAACTTCAATTATTAATGAAGATAAAGGGATGTATTGGAAAAACAATACTTATGGTTGGTATTGGCACCAAGCACCAATTGAAACCCAAGCATTGGTTATTGAAGCATTTCATGAAATTACAAACGATAAAAAAACTATTGAAGAACTGCAAATTTGGTTACTCAACAACAAGCGTAAAAATAATTGGGAAACCACTAAAGCTACTACTGAAGCTGTTTACGCCTTATTATTACAAGGTAATGATTGGCTATCTGTTGAAGGTACTGCAACTATAAAAATTGGTGATGAGAAAATTAAAACTTCTAAATTATCAGAAACTAAATTAGAAGCAGGCACAGGTTACTTTAAACTGAATTGGAAAGCTAATGAAATTACGCCAAAAATGGCCGATATCAGCATTAAAAACACATCTGATGTTACACAATTTGGTGGTTATTATTGGCAATATTTTGAACAGTTAGATAAAATTACAAATGAAGAACATAAGAGTGATATTCAATTACTCAAACAGTTATTTGTTAAGAAAAATACTGATAACGGTCCTACGCTAACTAAAATTGAAGACACAAAATTACAAGTAGGTGATTTAGTTACTGTACGTATTGAATTACACGTAAAAGATAACTTTGAATATGTACATTTAAAAGATATGCGTGCCAGTGCATTTGAACCTATTGATGTGTTATCAAGTTACAAATGGCAAGATGGTTTGGGATATTATCAAAGCACAAAAGATGTGGCTACCCATTTCTTTTTCGATTATTTACGTAAAGGAACCTATGTGTTGGAATATGATGTGCGTGTGAATAATTCGGGAAGTTTTTCAAACGGAATATCCAGTATTCAGAGTATGTATGCTCCAGAGTTTACCAGTCATAGTAAAGGATTAAATGTGAAAATTAGTGAATAATAATTATACAAAACAGAAAGATCCTCTTTGTGAAGAAATTTTTGAATATAGATGTTACCAATAAATTAATTACAAAAGCCTCCAATACTAAACAATTAGCAGTGGAGGCTTTTTAATTTTAAGGCAATAACTCATTAAAATTACTATTTTTTAGTCAACAACTTATATAACTTAGCATCTCTTTTATATACATCACTATAATAGATTAATTCGTTATTTTTATTGGTAGCTGCTGTTTGGTATATTAACAATACAGGATACACATTTTTTAAACGGATTGTTTTTGTTTTAGAAGTCGCTATAATTTTATCAATTTTCTTTTTATCCCAAGAAGCATCTTCTTTTTTTAATAAAAACTCAGCAAACTGCAACGGGTTTTCTAAACGAATACAACCGTGACTAAATGCACGCTTATCTCTTGAAAACAATCGCTTTGAAGGTGTATCATGCAAATAAATAGCATATTTATTTGGGAACAGAAACTTCACACACCCCAATGCATTACCCGCTCCTGGACCTTGACGCACACGGTATGGAAAATTACGACTAGAAATAGTACTCCAATCAATACCTTGACTGCTTATTTTTTTACCATTTTTATCCATTAAAAACATATTATGAGCAGCTAAATAGTTTGGGTTTCTTTTTAATTTCCCTAGCGTTTCTCTAGAAGAAATAGAATAAGGTAACGTCCATGTTGGGTTTAATACAATAAGCTCTAAATAATCCATAAAAAATGGGGTTTTATTTTTTGTTTTACCAACTACTACATTGCTTTCATACGTTACTTTTTTATCTTTAATAAATTCCATTTTAAAAGAGGCTATATTTACTTTTATATACGCCGTATCTTTTGGATATTGCATCCAACGCCTTCTTTCAAGGTTACAAATTATTTTTTCCTGATTTTTTTCAATACTCGTATTTATAATTTTCAAAGTACCTTTTCCTATAACTCCATCTCCATTTAAACCGTGTAAAATTTGGAATTTTTTTACTGCTTTTTGAAGTTTCTCATCATAAACAATGCTTGAAGAAGTATCGGTTTTACTTAAATAATTTTCAGCTATTAAACGCGTTCGTAATTGTACAACACCTTCTTGCTCTTCACTTGGATGTAATGTTTCTTTAAATTCAACTTTTTTTCCAACCTCCATTTTTAATAATTTCGGTATTGAGTTTTAGTTGTTTTTTTAGCAATTGATATTCATTGTCTTGAGGTTCTAAACTATGTAATACTTTACTTACTTGCTCTTCTTTTATGGCATTTTGCAAAAGTGCTAAAGCATATTTTGGTATCTTATTTTCCATAAAATTCCATGAATACATTAAACCATCTGGATTAACTTTACCTTTAATTAAGTGATATGCTAACAAAATTATTCCGTCAGTAAGTAATACATCTAATTTAGCATGTGCTTTTAAACTTAGTGTGTCATAATTTTTAAGATACTGCTGAATTGCTTCTAAATGATAATCATTAGGTACTAAACCATGCTCATGTGCATGCGACATCTCTGCTACAACTTCTTCTCTGTTTTTTTTAGAACTCCATAAATTATGGTAATTAGTATCTATATAACTG
>CAZSQD010000201.1:0-3938 GCA_964608925.1 uncultured Kordia sp. | reverse complement strand
ATTGGTGCTTTAGTAGCGGTATTGGTTTTTGAATTTATTAGTGTTGGCGGTGGTGGTGCTTTTACTAAAACTGCATTTATAGAGTTTGGAAAAATTATATTATTTGGTGCCTCCTTTGGGTTTACTTTTGCACATATTATCAACTTTTCCATCAATAAAAAATGGGTGCCGCATTACTTATTAAATGTAGTCGCTTTAGCTTCAGTTTTAGGTGTTTTTGTGTTATCAGATAGTTTTGCGCATGAGTCGGGTTTATTGGCTGTTGTTGTAATGGGGATGGTTTTAGGAAACTCCAATTCTCCATATTTAAAAGAGTTGTTATATTTTAAAGAATCTTTGAGTGTATTGCTAATTTCCATCTTGTTTATTTTGCTTTCAGCAAATATGAATATGGATGAGTTGTATTTAATTTTCAATTGGAAAACGGGGATTTTATTTGCTATTATTGTGTTTATAATTAGACCTATTGGTGTGTTTTTAAGCACTCATAATTCAACCTTAAAAACAAATGAAAAGTTATTTATTAGTTGGGTAGGGCCACGTGGTATTGTTGCTGCTGGTATTGCATCTTTATTTGGATCAAAATTAGCAGAAAATGGTGTAGCAGGAGCGGAATACATTACGCCATTAGTGTTTATGGTGGTTTTGGGTACGGTATTATTAAATGCAACTACCGCCCGTTTATTTGCTAAAATAGTGGGTGTTTTCTTAAAAAAATCTAACGGAATATTAATTGTGGGTGCCAGTGAGGTTTCGCAAATTATTGGTAGTTATTTAGAAAAAAATAACCGGCACGTAGTATTGATTGATAGCAACCAAAAAAACATTGATGAAGCCAATAAAAAAGGTTTAGAGGCTTTAAAAACAAACATCTATTCAGATGAGTTAACCGATAATATTGAGCTGAATGATATTGGTTATATTATGGCGTTAACCGCAAGTCCGGATATTAATAAATATGCGGTAGATAAATTTAGCCCACAATTTGGTGAAAATGGTTCTTTTCGTTTGGTATCTACAGATGAAATGAGAGATCATAAAAACAACCCAACATCTGGTTTATTTAGCCATACAGATGATTATAATTCTTTAACCGAAGTAGTACGTAACTACCCAAGTATTCATGAAATTGAAATTGAAAATCAATCACATTATAATGATTTAATTGCCTTAACTAAAAAGGACACAAATAGGATTCCGCTATTTTTAAAAAATATAGATGGCGAAATTGCTATTATATCAGCAACCAATAGTGAAACTACTATAATACATAAAAATTGTAAATTGGTGTATTTAGGACAAAAAATGTAAGTATTAGGTTTTATTCTTGGCAATTAATTCTTGAAATAATGTTTCTTTGGGTTGTGATAAATCTACCCAATAATTATCTGTCCTATTTGTTGCATTAAATAATTTTACATTTAATATAGTAGCCAATTGGTATGCTAAATGAAAGGTTTCTCCTAAGCTATTTCCTTTAAATAAATCAAATGAGTATTTATTTTTTTGCCACAAAACAACTTCATAACCACTATCATTAGGTTCATAAAACATGGAAACATACTCTATTTCTGGGAGGTTTTGCCATTTTTTATGACGCTTAAAAAGTCCGTATTCATATATATTCCTATAGACTTGATTCGCTAAATCTAACTCCAGACTTTGTGATTTCACCAAACGTGTAAAGAAAAATACAGCACAAAGAACCCACATAAAATAATGATAAATTAGACGTTCTAATCCTGGAGAAACCCAAAACCTAATATACTTCAATTCATTTAAAATAGAAGCTATAAAAAACAGTATATAGGCAATCCCTATTGTAATTGAAACGGCTGCAAAAAATCGCTTCCAAAATGCTTTTTTTCCTTCAGATATAATATGAATTTTTGGGTTGTTTTTTAACGAAGTAAACTCTTTAGCTGTTAACGGAGTGCTATAACCATTGAAGCTTTCTTTTAATTCGGCTAATAAATTATCTAAAGGCACCTCTAAATCAACCCAGTGTTTATTATCTTTTGAAACAGAATCATATAAACCTATTTGTAATTTTTTGGCGGATTCATACCCTAATGATAACGCTTTTGAATAGTAGTCCGTTTTAAATAATGTAAAATGTTTATTTTTTGAATGTCCTAAATTAACCTCATAACCATCTTCATTATAAAACAAGAAAACATATGCTATTTGAGGTAAGTTTTTCCATCTTCCAAATTTTAAAAAACCAAAATTATATGCTACTTTATACCTTTTTTTAGCAATATCAAAATGTATGTTTTTAATAGCTGATAAACCAATACCTATTGTAATAAAAATTATTATAAGTACCGAAATTACTATTAATTCCGCAAAATATTTTTCTTCAAACGTATGCTCTACATATATAACAAATAACAATATAGCCGCAATAGCCATTGTAAAAAATATAGCAGAAAAAACACGTTCCCATAAAGGGTTATTGTGTTCAGAAATAATACTATTTTTATTATTCATTATCTATTTTGAGGTGGAGCGGATGGATAGGCTAACATTTCTTTTTCGGTAATGTTTGTCAATTTTAAATACTTGGTTGTGTTATTTTGTAAGTAACTTATTATAGCTTCATTTTCTTGTAGCTGAAAAGGGAAGTTCTCGGTATTTTTAGCGGCTGTGTTGCCATATTCCTCTTTGGGGTTAGCACTCATGTTATAGTCGTTAATTTGATTCACAGTGCCTTTATAACGCGCTACATAATCAAATTGTTTTTCTTCAACAAGTGCTGTTTTATTTCTAAAATAAATTTTTATGGGTTTAATGTTATCTAATACTTTTTTAGAAATTACCAAATTTACTCCCGAGCCTCCACCTTGTACTCCTGCTACCCAATGTTGATAATATACTTGTGTGGCATTACGTTCTTGTAGTGTTATCGTTTTTGTTATTTTCATTGCTTTTTTAGGCGTATTACATTGTGAAAACCCAACAAACACTAATGTTGAGAAGAAAATGATGAAGAAAATAAAAGGTGCTTTCATGATATGAATTTTGATAAAGATATACAATGAAACATTAACCCATAAAAAAAACAGCACTAAAAGTGCTGTTTTTTTATATTTTTAAAAATTGCAACGCTATCGTCGCACGATTTTAATTTCGCTATCGCTTCGTTTAATTGTTAAGCGCTTCCGCTCCACCAACAATTTCAAGAATTTCAGCAGTAATTGCTGCTTGACGTGCTTGATTGTATTGTAACGTTAAGGCATCTTTTAATTCACCTGCATTATCGGTTGCTTTATGCATTGCTGTCATACGTGCTCCGTGTTCTGAAGCAAATGAATCTCTTACCGCTTTATACAATTGTGTTTTTAACGATTTTGGTATTAAAGCTTCAACTATTTCTTCTTTTGAAGGCTCATACACATAATCTAAATTTACCGTGGCTACAACGTCTGTTTTTTGAGCAACAATTGGTAAAAATTGTTCCGTCATTACCTCTTGTGTAGCGGCATTTTTAAATTTATTGTATACCAACTCAATTTTATCATAAGAACCTGAAACAAATTGCTCCATTAACTCCTCAGCAATTGTTGCTACATTATCAAAAGTTAAGGCATCAAATAAATCGCTTTTATTAGCAATTACGGTATTGTTTTTTAAGAAAAAATCATTTCCTTTTTTACCAATACAAATAAAACCTACTTGTTTGTTGGCATATTCATTTACTAATAAGTGGTTTGCTCGTTTAATAACATTATTATTAAAACCACCACAAAGCCCTCTATTAGATGTAACTACTACTAACAATACGTTATTTACTTCACGTTCGGTTGCATAAATACTTCCGTTATCGGCATCTAAAGTTGCGCTTAAACTTTGTAATAACTCGGTTAATTTATTTGCGTACGGACGCATTGCTGTAATAGCATCTTGTGCCTTCTTTAACTTTGCAGCAGATACCA
>CAZSQD010000200.1:0-3941 GCA_964608925.1 uncultured Kordia sp. | reverse complement strand
CGCTTAATTTAACGAATAATACGTATGTTAATAATATGGATTTAGGTACAGATCAATCATTAAATAATTTTTCGAGAGCAACAGTCGGTATAAGCGAAAAATCTGGAATTAGTAGTGTTTTTAATGCCACCGTTAGTAATTGTATCTTTTGGAATAATACAACAATAGGAGGAGGAGGAGCGAGATCTATAACTGATTTATATGAAAATAATGTAACTTCAGTAGTTATTAATAACTCTCTAGATCCGCATAATTTTAATGATGATAGTATTACAAGTAAAGTAAATACTAGTAATGCAAATCCGCTATTTACAAGTGCAACAGATTTCACTTTACAAGTAGGTTCTCCAGCAATAGATAGTGGAGACAATAGCAAAATACCTTCAGCAATTACTACTGACTTATTAGGAAACCAACGTATTTTCAATAGCACAGTAGATATGGGTTGTTATGAGTTTGGTTCGGCACTTTTGGGAGTTGAAGATAATGTTCTACTAGAAAATTTTAAATTATACCCCAATCCTGTAAGCAACACATTAAACATTCAAATAGAAGAAAAATTAGAAAAAGTTGAAGTGTATTCTATTTTAGGAACTAAAGTTTTAGAAAGTACTAATACTAACGTAAATGTATTTAATTTATCATCAGGAGTGTATTTGTTAAAAGTATATACTCAAGACGGTAAAGTAGGTGTGAAGCGTTTTGTAAAACAGTAATATTAAACTTTTAAAGTTGATTAATTTTTGGTTAAAAGCTCAGTTGTAACGACTGAGCTTTTTTTTTGCAGTAATAGTTTTCTTACCAAAAAAGGGTTAATTACATATCATTTACTTTTATAACGTAAGTAGCTACAACATCATTTTCAATCTTTAAATGCACATCATAGCAACCTTTCCAGTTAAATTTAGTTGTAATTGTGATGATTCCGTTTAAAAACATTATAGTTTCTATTGGAAATTTATTTTCAAAACTACCGGTGTAAAATACTAATGAAAATTTAGATAAATCAATAGTAGTATCACTCCTAAAACTAAATTTTACAGGTGTTTTTTTTGTAACGGTTATGTTCATTTTTGCAGTACTTATAGGGAATGCCATATATTTAAAAGCTTCGCAATAAATAAGCGGTGCATTTAAAAAATTAACACTGGTTATCTCATTGTTTAACAACCATTTTGTATCAATAGGATAATGATTTTTAGCAAATAGGATAGGGTCCGCTAAAAAATATTCGCTATTATAATCGCTTATAAAAGTGTTTTCTCCATCCATATAACCGCTTGACCAAGTAGCATCACACAAATACCATTTGTTATTTAGTTTAACAGCATTCCAGGAGTGATTTGCAGTTTCAAGCGTATCAATATTTGAAGTTACAGACCTGCCAAAACCATCAATAATTTGACATTCAATACCCGCTAAAATAGAAAGTTCTTTAATTAAATAAGCATAACCTGTACACATTGTTTTTTGATGTTTTAGCAATTTTTTAAATGCTTTTTTTTTGTATTCGGAATTCCATTCAGCTAGACTAATACTATCATATTTAAATTTATTCCTTTTCCTGCTCACCGTATTATGTTGTTTGTAATCTCCCTTAATATTAGTACACACCCAAGTGTAAATAGCTCTAAATTTTTCTACATCTGTTGATAATTTAGTCGTTAACTTATAGCTTAAAATAGGTAAACTTTGTAGATTTTCATTTGCGTTCAAATGCGCAATATTATCTGCTTTTGTGAAATTAACATTTTTAAAATCAGATAGCTGTGCATTACTTAATGTGGCGAATAATAAAGTGAGTAGTAAAAATGTTTTTTTCATAGGAAAATGAAATTTATCAATGCTAAACCTTAGTAAAATAAAGTATTTAGCATTGATTTTTATGTTATAAAAAGGAGTGAAGGACTATTAAAAATATACCAGTTCTTATTTTTTTCGATTGGATTGATATACTTTTTTAACTGCTACTTTACCCATCAATACGCAATTATCGTATTTCATGTCAATTTTTAAATCTATTTTAGTAACCGAATGACTATTTGTAATAACGATTTTTTTAGATTTAAATCCCACGTAACTAATCTGTAAAATATCTCCTTTTTTTAATGCTTTCGGAAACTCAAAATTTCCATCAAAATCGGTTGATGTGCCAATAGTAGAGCCTTTTAATATCACACTCGCACCAGGTAACGGTATATTGTTTTCAGAAACATTTCCCTTAACAATAAATTCTTTTTCTAGCAACTGCAGTGTTGTATTTTTAGTATTATTTGGTGTATCGTCTTTCACTTGAGCATTGCTGATACCAAAAGAAAATAATGACAATCCTGCTAAAGCAATTCCACTCCAGAATCCAGTTTTTTTATTTTGAATCGGCTTATTTACGTATGTTTTAAGTTGACTTTTACTAAATTGACCACAAGTATCACTGCCTTGATAATTTTCAAAGTATTGTATTACTTGTTTGGTATTCATTTTTGAGAAGTCAATAACTTCTTTTTTACAAGATCCGCAAAAGCCACCATCTTTGGTTGGCAAGAAGGTATTAAAATTTTCATGACATGGGGTGTTTATTTCTAAACTGAATTGATTTTTCATAATTAGTATCTTTAAATGTTTAACGTATTCAAATTTACACAGCAATACTAGATTATAAAAGTGATATTGAGTGATCAATGGGTTTGGTTGCGTGTATGGGTGGTTTTAGTTAGGGAAATAGCATTAAGGAAACCTTCGACTTCGTATTATTAAGAGCCCATAACTAGTATAAATACCTTAACAATCTCAAATACATGTGTATGGAATGGTTTATTTAGGTCAGTGTGTACAAAAACAAGTTGTAAATTTTATTAAAAACCATTTTTTCTCATTAAAAAACGCTATATTACACCAATAGTATGATTATTTAGTCATTTAATGAAATTATAGTTATGGCAACAATTAGAAAAACAGTAACTTTTACACAGCAACAAGATAATTGGATAAAATCTCAAATTAACACTGGAGAGTATACAAACGATAGTGAATATTTAAGAGACTTAGTTAGGCGTGACCAAGCTAAAAAAGGAAAACTTAACACTTTGAAAGCTGCAATACTAACTGGTTTAGAAAGCGGTATTAGTGAAAAGTCAATTCCAGATATTATGACTGAAGTTGAAAACCGTATGCAAGCTAATGGGCGTTTATAAACTTTCTATAAAAAGTGAATTTGATATTGCTAACATGTTTGAATATGGAATTGAAACATTTGGAATTATTCAAGCTCAAAAGTATTTCTACGGAATACATGATGTTTTACAATCATTGTCTGAAAACATTAATCTCGAACGTGATGCTTCTGAATTTTTGCCATCACTAAAACGGTTTACATACAAATCACACACCATATTTTATCTAGACACAACTATTGGTATTCTTGTAATTCGTGTACTTAGTCAAAGCATGGATTATAACAAAAACCTATAATTAATTTTGTTAACACAATAATTCTCAATTATTACTCGTTAAAGCAATTTATACATAATATAAGTTATGATTAAAAATGAATCATAACTTATATTATGTAAAATAGAGTATTTATAGCAATCTACTTACTATATAGTATTCTATTGTGTGTAGTTTTTATTTTATTGTATCAGATTTAATATTAATATCTAAATTACTTAATTCATTTACAACACGCTTTAATTCTATATTATTCTCTTTTAAAAGCTCAATTTGTTCAGACTTCCATTTTTTATCAGAATTTTCATCAGACTGAGCAAAGTTTAATGATTCATTTCCTATATATAAAGTTATTAAAGCTAATAATATTGTTACTGCAGAATCTGGGTCCTGTTTACATATAGGAAAAACGATATCCACGAAAAATATTGAAATCAGGAATAATAAGTTTGAAAACAATAATTCAGGTAGACTTAAAGGTTACGGACTTATAA
>CAZSQD010000199.1:0-3942 GCA_964608925.1 uncultured Kordia sp. | reverse complement strand
CAACTTTTTACCCTCTATAAGTAAGGTGTTTTTATGAGATTATTTTTTTTAAATATATATGTATTAGTTTTACTCTTGTCTGTATGTGCATTACCCTTAGAAGAAAATCAAATGCACATTTTTGCAGTAACTCCTGAAGGAAATGGGATATCTGCAAACCTTTCTTTAGAAATAACAAAAGGGGATTCATTTATAATGAATCCCCTTTTTATGATTTTTTTTTAACCTTTGCGTATTACTGGCTGTTATTTTTCTTTCCAGAAACCAACGCCAATTTGTCCTAAAAATGTTTGAGGAAAATTCTCATCTCCACCCCAACCTAACTCAATAGTACCACTATCTTCTGGTACATAAGCAGTTTTAAAAATGTAATCCCATAAACTTAAACTAATACCAAAGTTAACACCATGATTATGGCTGCTTGGTAATTCTTTTACATGATGATACAAGTGCATTACTGGGTTATTGAAAATATATTTTAAAGGACCCCATGTAATTTTAATGTTGGCATGGTTTAAATGTCCAATAGCAATAGCAATAAAGTGAATTAAAAAGGCTTGCTGAGGTTCTCCCCCAATAATAATCATTACTATTAATGTTTTTAAAGGCTTATATATAATGTTTTCC
This sequence comes from uncultured Kordia sp., assembly GCA_964608925.1. GTDB lineage: Bacteria > Bacteroidota > Bacteroidia > Flavobacteriales > Flavobacteriaceae. The sequence continues at coordinate 3,315 of CAZSQD010000199.1, read as the reverse complement.
ATCCAATGGTAGCGTAAGTGACCTGCAAACCCCATTTCTTTTATAGAGTGATGTACTTTGTGGAAGTTCCATAAAAATAAATAGCGGTGTAAAATTACATGGGTAAACCATTGTACAAAATCGTTTAAAATAAAGAATATTAATAACCCTAACCATATAGGCATACTAGAAATATTTATAATTTCAAAAGAGGAGTCGGAAATACCTAAATCAGCAAAACCAAGGTTCATTATTTTATAAAACCCGCTAATTAGTATAGAGAAGATGAAAAAGTTATAAAACATATAAAACCCATCTAACCAAAAATCTTTTCTAAAAATAGATTGGTTTTTTCGCCAAGGAAAAACAATTTCTAGTAGCCAAACTACTAATGAAATTATAATTAACCCTAAAAAGTAGTTAGTGTACCAAGGGTTAATTTCTAATGTTGCTGATTTCCACGCCCAATTTGAAGTTCCTTTAATGGCATTTAAAAATGCCTCAATGTATTTTTCCATAATTTATTATTTAGTTATCTTCTTTTTTTGTTAAACTGTCTTTTATAAAGGGTAAGTTATTAAAATAGCTCCACTCTGTCCAGGAACCATCATAATTTTTTACATTTTTATATTTTAATAATTGTGTTAATACAAAGGTGGTATGTGCGGATCGTACACCACTATGGCAATATACCAATATAGTATCCGTTTTTTGTACATTCAGTTTTTTGTATATGTTTTCTAATTTTGCTATTGATTTAAATTTTTTATCTCCATTATAGTGTATTGCATTTACCCAATCTAATCGCGTACTATTAGGTATTCTACCACCTTTAAACGCTCCTTTTTTTTGTTTTTTACCAGAAAATTCATCAGCAGTTCTCGTATCTAAAATAAAGGCTGTTTTTTTGGTAACCATTTCCAACACTTCCTCTTTTGTGCTATAGAGTACTGTTGATGTTGTTGTGGGTAGTTGAAATTTAGTAGGGGTGATTTTTGGAGAATTTTTAGTTATGGGGTGTTTTTCATTTACCCAACTAGAGATGCCGCCGTTTAATAATTTTACATTTGTAAAATTATAATATTTTAGTACCCACCATAAACGAGCAGAATCACATCCACCATTATCATCATATAGTATTAGATTGTCATTGGTATTGATACCTAAATTACTAAATAGTTTTTCTATTTGTGTTTTTGAAGCCATCATGCCTTTGTATGGATAGCTTTTATTTTCTATTGCGGGTCTCCAAATGTTTACCGCATTTGCAATATGCCCTTGATTATAGTATTTGGGTTTTCTAAAGTCAATTACTTTAATATTTGTTTGTTGTATAATTTTAAGCAATTCAGAAACCTCAATAAGTGCAGTGCTACTTGTTGTAATAGTTTTTAAGTTGTTGTTTTCTGTAGTTTTATTAGTACAGGATGATATAAATACCATAACTACTAGTATACTAATTTTGTAAATCATACCAATTGATGTTTTTTAAATTTTCACGTCTTCCTTTATCTTCTACGGGATAATTTTCAACTAAATAGTTAACTATTATTTTTTGATTTCCACCTAAATCCCAAAGCCCTTGAGTGTCTTGCATCCATTTTATGGTAGTGTTCCATCGTTCGGTGTTCATTCGGTTTTGTGTAACCAGTTTTGCTGAGTGGCAGCTAGTACAATTATTTACAACAGTCATATAGCCGTCTTTAGCAATTAAGCCAGTAGTTACATGTATTCCATTTTCTATACGGTCTTCGTCTATTTCTATTTTCTCTTCTTCAATAGTAATAGTTGTATTACTTGTGCTTGCAAACATATTTGGGTGTCCCATGTAGTAAAATAAAACACCTACGGTAACTAATAATACAACTGATAATAATATTAAAGCACGATATATTTGTTGTAACTCCCGTTTAAATTTTTCTTGATTTGCCATTATTTTACTTTTATTGCAATTCTATGGCAAGCATTATTTAAATATCCTTTTGGGTTCCAACCTGGTAAAATCATAGGTTGTGCTACGCCTTTTGTGTCTGTAGCACGTGCCCAAACTTCATAGTATCCTTTTTTAGGGAAATGAATAGTTGCGTTAAAATGTTGCCACGCCAAACGATTTGCAGGTTTTTCTACTCCGCAAGTTGTCCAAGTAGCTCCAAAATCTATAGAATACTCCATTCTTTCAACTTCCAATTCACCTGCCCATGCATGACCTCTAATATGTAATGGTTGTTTTTTTGTTATGATTGCTCCAGTTTTTGGATAGGTAATTAATGATTTTACGGGCATGGATTCTATAATGCACATATCTTCATCTTTTACTTTTTCACCAGGTGCAACAGGGTTTTTAGGCACTCTATATGCAGTACCTGTCATTTTTGTACCATCATGTATAATGTTTCTAATACTTATTCTATTCACCCATTTTCCGGAAACGGATGCTGGCCAGCCTCCTGCAACTAAACGCAATGGGTATCCATGCGCTAAAGGAATGTCATGTCCATTCATTTGAAAGGCTAATATAGTTTCATCTTGTAGCGCCTTTAACATTGGTGCACCTCTTGAAATAGGTTCTTTTTTTGGATTCCGACTTAAATGAATATCTGCTGCATGAAAGCCAATATAAACGGCATCATTTTTAATTCCAGCATCTTCTAAAACATCTCTTAATCTAATTCCGGTCCAATTAGCACAATGTACAGCGCCAATAGTCCATTGATTTCCTTTTGCTGGCGGATTAAATTCACTTCTACCATTACCGCCACACTCTAATGTAAGTTGATAGGTGTGGTGTTTAAATTTTGATTTTAATTGAGCTAATGTGTATGTTTTTTTTGTTTTTACAGATTCTCCATCAATGGTAAGTGTCCAGTTTTTTGCGTCAGGATTTTCTGGGAGCAGTCCATTATTTCTAATAAACATTTTTTCATTAGGAGTAATTTTATCATCTAATAAATGTGCTTTTGCTTCAATATTCCAGGGTTTGTTATTCAAAACTACCATTTCTTTATTCTTTTTGAATAGCTTGAAAGGGTCTGTTTCATCTAATGCCACTAAATTATAGTTTGCTAACACATTGCTTCCAAAAACAATTTCAGCACCTACAAGTGTTGCTAATGAGGCTAATGCGGTTTTTTTTATAAAATTCCTTCTCTCCATATCTTAAAAATAATACTGTAATTTGGGTACAATTTACTAAAGTAAATTTCTTTAAGCATACTAAATGTAACAAAAGTTGTAATTGGTATTTAAAATTGTTCCAATAAATTCATGGCATTTTAATTGGTATGATACTAAATGTTATTTTTTATGTTGTAAAAATGAATTGAAATAAATGGAAAG
>CAZSQD010000198.1:0-3988 GCA_964608925.1 uncultured Kordia sp. | reverse complement strand
AAACAAATACCTGCAACGGTTATAAAATTACCTTTTTACAAAAAATAGTTGCGGGCCGACAGCCTAATAAAAATGGTGGGGTTTAAAAATTAAAATTAATACATTTTGTCCGTTCGAGCGTAGTCAAGAACTTTTTTAGTTTTCAACGCTATAAAACAGACATCATTTAAAAAATAATAAGCAATGGGAAGAGCATTTGAATTAAGAAAAGGACGTAAAATGAAACGCTGGTCAGCAATGTCAAAAGCGTTTACACGTATTGGAAAAGATATTGTAATGGCAGTAAAATCAGGTGGTCCTGACCCCGATTCTAACTCCCGTTTACGTGCCGTAATACAAAATGCAAAGGCAGTAAACATGCCGAAAGTAAATGTAGAACGTGCCATTAAAAAAGCAAGTGATAAAGATACAGCAGACTATAAAGAAGTAATTTTTGAAGGTTACGCCCCTCATGGTATTGCTATTTTAGTAGAAACAGCTACCGATAATAATAACCGAGCAGTTGCCAATGTAAGAGCTTGTTTTAACAAATGTGATGGACACATGGGTACACAAGGATCTGTTGATTTTATGTTTGACCACCAGTGTAATTTTAAAATAAAAGATACTGGTTTTGATATAGAAGAATTAGAAATGGATTTTATTGATTGCGGTGTAGAAGAAATTTTTGCTGAAGAACCAGATGAAGCTGATGCCGAACCTACAAAATCAATTATCATGTACGCCCCTTTTGAAAGTTTTGGCGACATCCAAAAAGAAATTGAAACACGTGGTATGGAAATTATATCTTCAGGTTTTGAGCGTTTACCGCAAGTAACCAAGGAATTGAATGAAGAACAGCAAGCGGACGTTGAAAAATTATTAGAAAAATTAGAAAACGATGATGATGTACAAAACGTTTATCATACTATGGCATAAGCTAATTGCTGATCCCAAAAATAAAAAACATTTCAGAACAAATACTTTTGAAATGTTTTTTATTTTTAAGCACTATTTTTCTTTTCGCTAATCCTACTTTCACAAATAACTACTCACTAATATCTACTAAATTATGAATCCTTTTTCCATAGCCTTAACCGTACGTGATTATGAATTAGACATACAAGGTATTGTAAACAATGCGGTGTATCAAAATTATTTAGAACACGCACGCCATCAATATTTACAGCATCATAATATTGATTTTAGTGATTTAACCGCAAAAGGAATTATTTTAGTGGTTAAAAAAATAGAAATGGATTTTAAAGCGTCTTTACGCAGTAATGAACAATTTAAAGTGGAAGTTACTACCGTACAAGAAGGACATTTAAAATTAATATTCAAACAAAAAATTATACGTTTATCAGATAACAAAGTTTGCTTAACGGCTAATGTTATGGGGGTTTGTCTAATTAACGGTAAATTAGTAAAACCAGATACGGTTGCAGAATTAGCAACTATTATAAGCTAAAACAGCGTCATTGCGAAGCAAACTTTTTTGTTTGCTGTGGCAATCTCCTACTCAGTATTATACCAATTTAACATTCTAATGTCGCAATGAAATTGTTTAATTATCAGCTAAACAGAAAACATTTTATTCATTTTAAATAGGGTTAACGTTCTGTTAATGTTGAAAAAAAAACCGTAAATCGTCTTATATTTGAAATATAAAACTCCTTTAAAAATGCAAAATACTTATAAATTACTTTCATTTCTTATTTTAATTAGTGTAAACAGCTTGTATGCGCAAACAGCTACGTCCGTTATAATAGATCAAGAAAACAAGGAGCCTATCCCCTACGCTACTATAAAGTACGCTGAGTTTAAAGGTGTAATTACAAATGAAGAAGGGAATTTTACCATTAATGACAATTTAAAATATATAGATTCCATTACGGTTTCTTCCATTGGTTATGCTACACAAAAATTTGCAATTACTAAATTAGCCGATACTTTACAGTTAAAACCAGAAGATATTAAATTATCAAGTGTGTTTTTAAGTACTAAAAATTATACTATTGATGAAATTATAGAAAATGTAGCAGATAATTTAGAAAAAAACCACCATTCAAACTATACCAAACATCGGTTTTTTATGCGTGAGAGTAATCATCAAACCATGAAACAGTTTAAATTTGATTTTTTAAAAAGTAGTATTGAAGAAATTTCAGAAAAACTAATTGATAGTATGGTCCGTTTAGTACCCAAACATAGTAGTTTTTACAGTGAATCTTTAGGTGATTTTTACAGTAAAACCAATACTGATGAAACGAAACTAACCTTGATTAAAGCCTCTAAATTATACGATAAAAATAGTGATGCCACCTCTGAAGCATTGCAAGAAAAATTTACCAATATTTTAAAAAAGAACATCAAGCAAGATTCGTATTTAAAAATAAAATCGGGTTGGTTTGGCACTAAAATGCAAGTAGACTCTATACTTCCTAAAGAAAAGAGTATAGAGGATAGTTTAAAAAATAAGCTGAAACAAAAACGAAATGAGCAAAAATATTATTTCGCAGCCAGAAAAAATACACTTTCAAGAATGATGAAAAAATTATTTTTTGATGAAGATTCTAAAATAAATGTTATTGATAAATCAAACAGGTATGAGTTTACTTTAAAAGGGGTAATTGATTTTCAAGATGAATTGGCGTATGTAATTAATTACAAACCCAAACGTAGTGAGGATTTTAAAGGTACACTTTATATTAATACTATTGATTTTGCTGTATTGCGTATTGACTATGAAAGTGTAGCTGCTGTTTATGATGGGCTTTTTAATATGCTAGGTGTAAATATTAATCATTTAAAATATAAAGGAACTGCCGTTTTTAGTAAAGATACCACGCAGCAGTATAGCATAAAATATGCAAGTCACACCAATATTTCATCTGCAAAAATAAATCGACCATTAACTATTATTGAAAAAAATAAACACGTAAAAGGACGCCGTAAGCAAAACGAATTGAAATTGGATATGCATATTCATTCCATTACCGTAGATAAAAGAGAAATTGTAATTTTTGATGCTACAAATGTGAATAATTTTGATGCTGTAAAAGAAAATAAAGACATTAAAATCCAATACTTCTCTAAATACAACGCTGCATACTGGAAGGGTTATAATATTATTGAACCCAACCAAGCTATAAAAGAATTTCAGGCGGTAGAATAGTGTAATATCTATTCAACTGTTTTAAAAATCAAGTATTCATTTATTTTCACTATATTAGTATACATATAAATGAATATCCATGTACCTTGATTTTAAAAAGAAAACAACATTAAAGCAGTTGTTATTTACTTTTCTTCCAATAATACTATCCATAGTATTGGCACTGCTATATACTCAATATGCTAAAAACTTAAAGGATATTAAGGAAAGAGAAAAACAAAAACAAGAAAATATAAAAAACGGGGTTCAGTTGTTTATTGACAACTATGATTTGTCATTAGCGCTTATAGAAATACAATTAGAAGACAGGATTATATATTTAGCCAACCAAATAACTACTAACCATTCTATAAACTTAATTACTCAAGATTTAGAGGTGCTCAAAAAAAAGTGAAAAATGGATGCGACACTTGAAGATCTTTATATTATAAACCCCCAAAATACAATTATAAATGCTACTAAAAATCATGATATTGGGTTGGATTTAAATGTTTTCGGAACATCATATCAAGTATTTTTTGATAAAGTTAGAAAAGATAAAAAACTGATTATTGAACGCATAGCTACCGAATCAAAAACAAAAACTCCTAAAAAATATGGTTATTTAGCCTTACCAAATAATTACATTTTAGAAATTGGTATTGAACACGCAAGTATAAACACCCTTGTTAATGATTTTAGCACTAAGTTAACTCGTTTAGGAAATCAGCATGGTAATATTGAAAGTATTAGCTTATTTGGTAGTACAGAGTATTTACCTGTTAAAAATATAGGTGGAAAAATAGTGGAGCAATGTAGGCAGGTAGCTATTAATTGCTACAAAAATAAAAC
>CAZSQD010000197.1:0-4022 GCA_964608925.1 uncultured Kordia sp. | reverse complement strand
TGCAGTAGTTGAACTAATGGCAGCCGTTTTAGGAGCAGTTGCTGTTTCATTTTTTACGCCAATTTTACCCTATGCTTTAGCCTTTGCTGCAGGAGCTATGATTTTTGTAGTTGTAGAAGAAGTAATACCAGAAACACAACAAGATAAATATACTGATATTGCTACCCTTGGATTTATTGGTGGGTTTATTGTAATGATGACTTTAGATGTAGGTTTAGGGTAGTCATTATTTAAAGAGAGTTTTTAAGACGCAATAAGCCTTAAAAATCTCCATTTTTTTCATACATTTAACTTTCATTTTTAAAAACACCCTATTTTATGACAGATTGGTTTTCAAATTTAACTTCTTTTCAACAAATTTATTGGATAATTACAGGTGTGGATACACTTGTCTTTTTGTTTGTGCTAGTTGGAGCATTTATAGGTATAGATGGTGATGATATTGGTGATGTAGATGCGGAAGTAGATAGTGACACAGGTGCTGGATTTCATTTTTTTACCCTTAAAAATATGGTTGCCTTTTTTACTATTTTTGGTTGGAGTGGTATTGCAAGTATAGATGCTGGAAACTCTAAATCAATAACCATACTAATATCAGTAGCTTGTGGCTTACTTATGATGAGTATTATGGCGGCTTTATTTTACTACATCAGTAAATTAACATCAAGCGGTACCTTAAAAATGGAAAACGCAATGCATGCAATAGGTGAAATTTATTTAACCGTTGGTGCAAATCGTTCAAAAATTGGGAAAGTACAAATAAGAGTTCAAGGTACACTAAGGGAATTAGAAGCTTTGACAGATCATGATACCGACTTAACACAAGGAAATGTTATTAAAGTTATTGAAGTTACCAGTAACGGATTATTAATTATAGAACCACAAAACTAAAAACAAATATGTTAAACATTATTACACTTCAAATCAGCTCATCTGCTGGCGTTATCGGAATAGGAATCGCTATTCTATTCATTTTTATATTACTTGTTACCCTTATTAAACGCTATAAAAGATGTCCGTCAGACCGTATTTTAGTTGTTTATGGTAAAGTTGCTGGAGGGCAATCCGCTAAATGTATTCATGGTGGTGCGGCTTTTATTTTTCCCGTAATTCAAGATTATCAGTTTTTAGACCTAACACCAATATCAATAGAAGTAAATTTAATAAACGCACTTTCTAAACAAAACATTCGTGTAAATGTACCTTCTCGTTTTACCATTGGTATCTCTACAGAACCTGGTGTTATGCAAAATGCTGCAGAACGATTATTAGGTTTAGGACAAGGTCAAATTCAAGATTTAGCACAAGAAATTATTTTTGGTCAATTGCGTTTAGTTGTTGCCTCAATGGATATTGAAGAAATAAATTCTGATAGAGATAAATTTTTAACCAATATTTCAAAAAGTGTTGAAACAGAACTTAAAAAAGTAGGTTTAAAACTGATAAATGTAAATATTACGGATATTGTTGATGAGTCTGGTTATATTGAAGCTTTAGGTAAAGAAGCGGCAGCACACGCAATAAATGCCGCACGTAAATCAGTAGCAGAAAAAAATAGAGACGGGTCAATTGGTGAAGCAAATGCACAACAGGATGAACGTACTCAAGTAGCAGATTTACACGCTAAAGCAAAAATTGGTGAAGCAAATGCCGAACAAAATGAGCGTACTCAAATTGCGGCATCAATGGCGGAAGCAAAAATTGGGGAGGCAAATGCCAACCAAAATGAAAGAGTACAAACTGCAGATGCCGTAGCAAAAGCAAAAATTGGTGAAGCAGAAGCATTACGAGAAGAGCGTATTAAAACCTCTGAAGCAAATGCAAAAGCTATTGATGGAGAAAATACTGCTTTAATTTCTATTGCTGAATCTGATGCACTTAGAAGAGAGCGTCAAGCAGAAGCAGAAAAAAGAGCTATCACTTCAGAAAAAATACAAGCTGCAAAAGCATTAGAAGAATCCTACGCTGCAGAAAAAGAAGCAGAAAGTGCACGTGCATTAAGAGATAAAGCTACACAATATGCAGATATTGTAGTACCTGCAGAAATTGAAAAATCTAAAATTGAAATTAATGCGGAAGCAAAAGCAGAAAATATTAGACGTATCGCAAAAGGTGAAGCAGATGCTATTTTATTAAAAAAAGAAGCAGAAGCAAAAGGATTGTATGAAATTTTAACCAAACAAGCAGAAGGGTTTGATAGAATTGTAAAAGCTGCAGGAAACAACCCTAAAGACGCTGTATTATTATTAGTTGCTGATAAGTTACCTGAATTGGTTAAAACACAAGCAGAAGCTATTAAAAACATTAAAATAGATAAGATTACCGTTTGGGAAAATGGCGGAGGTAAAGATGGAAAAACAGCTACCTCTAACTTTATTTCAGGCATGTACAAATCCGTACCGCCATTACAAGAAATGTTTAATATGGCAGGAATGCAATTACCAGATTATTTAAAAGGTAAAGAAATCCCGTCAGAAACCATTAATCCAGCAATAATTGAAGATGTGGTTGAAGAGGAAACACCTAACAACGTAACTGATTAGGTAGGTAAAATTTCACGAATTTTATCATACACTAAGTGTGATTCCCAACCTCTATACAAGAGGTAATCGGCAATTTTTTTACGTTTTTTATATACATTGGCTTCTGTAATGGAAGCCAATTTTTTTGTAGCTAAATGATGTAGTTTTGCTACATAATCACCTTCATCAATTTCCTTTAAAGCGGTTTTAATATTATATGCGGATATGTTTCTGAATTTTAATTCTCGCACAATACGAACTTTACCACGGTGTTTAATATTAAATTTTCCACGTGCATAGCTTTTTGCAAAACGCTCCTCATTTAAAAAATTATGCTGTACCAAATGCAATAAAATATCATCAATAACAATGGGTATCATTTGCATTTCCCGCAACTTGTTAGTTACTTCTTTATAACAACGGTCTTGATACACACAGTAATGCTCTAACTTTCGTTTGGCTTCGGTTACGGTATAGGTTTTAGTTGGTTTCAATATGTAAAAGTACACCTAATTGATTTAAAAGTCAAAAAGCTGAATAATTGGCATCTCTAAAGCAGTAGCAATAGTGTGTAAGGTATTAATTGTGGTACTAATTTCTGCACGCTCTATCCTACCTATTTGATTGATAGGTATATTGGCGTCATTGGCTAAGTTTTCTTGAGAAAGTCCCTTACTAAGACGTAGTTTTCTTAAGTTATTACCAAAATTAATTAGGTATCGTTTTTCATCACTCTCCACGTAACGAAGTTGGTAATAGTCTTAAAATATTATAAACACATATTTGTGTTATTTAATTATTTTATGTAATTTAGCAAAACACAAGCCCCATAAAAAAATATAGTAATAAACCCGTTGTGCATTTAGAGAATACTCACTTTTAAATTGTTAATATTCCTATTGAAAGTAAATTTATGGATATACTGGATAACTGTTAATGCCCATATTTTAGACATTATTCTTGTTTTAAATCCATCAAAAGATTTAGCATAATTTCTTCTAATGATAAACTAATCACATAGCTGAGAAAAGAGTGTTTCTATTCTTTTCCTTGATTTTCTAAAAATATATGGTTGTTTTTTATAGTTTTTTTGATTGATTCTCATAAGTGTTTGTAGGTTTATATTGGCACTTTGGAATAAATCAATTTGATAGTTTGCACTCAAGTATCCTTTGTTTGCAAGTAAAACACAGTCTTTTAATTGATGTTTTATATCTTTTTAGATAGTGAATATTATGAACCGAAGCTTTACTAATATCTACGCTTTCAAAAACTCCTGCTACCAAGCAAACCGCATATTTTGAGAAGCACAAAAACCTCTATCAGGAGCTGTTTCTAAATTTGACCTACAAATATTACTCCGTGATGCTCTTGAATATTTACAAACTTCTAACAGCATACTATCGACAATGTAATACTCTTTAAATGATTTTGCTAATTTCAATTAAATTTGTTCTTGAAAAGAACAACAAATTACGTCTTCTACAATTGTAAACCGAA
>CAZSQD010000196.1:0-4117 GCA_964608925.1 uncultured Kordia sp. | reverse complement strand
CCCTTTTCATGAAAACCAATATACCCCTGGCATGTGCCATTAAAAATATTCTCTCTTTTGAATCAATCATCTTCACTATTATAATTACCACATTTATTACCTGAATTGAAATTATAGTTGTAAGGGTCTGTACCGGAACTATTTTCAGAATACATATCTAAAATACTTCCGTCGTTTTCGTAATAATTATCAGCATCCGTATTTACATATCCACTATAAAGTGCGTTATAACCTTGATCTATATGGCCATTTGTTATGATGGTTTTTAACTGGGTTTTTAGGGTGTATCCGCTACCTGTTGCAGAATTGTAGTAGCCTGTAGGGATTTGAGCGTTACTAACAAAAGTTGTAGCTAAAAATAGTAATAAAGTAATTTTTTGTATCATAATAAGTAATTTTTAAAGGAGTAAAAACCACTAAACTCCTTGTTAATATTGAGTTATTGTTTTTTTTCAAGCAATGCCATATAAAAACCGTCATAACCTGATTCCGAAGATAATACTTTTTTGTCAGAAATTAATTTGAAATCGGAATTTGTTTTTAAGAACGCTTTTACTTGGTCTTGATTTTCAGAAGGTAATACAGAACATGTAGCATATACCAATTTACCACCATCTTTAACCATTTTAGAGTATTGATTTAAAATGTCAAGTTGTATTTTCCTAATGTTATCAATAAATTCTGGTTGTAATTTCCATTTGGAGTCGGGGTTACGTCTAATAACACCAATACCACTACAAGGCGCATCAATTAAAACTCTATCGGCTTTACCGTGTAATTTTTTAATTGGTTTTGTAGAGTCAATTGCGCGTAACGTTACATTGTGTACACCATCTCTTTTGGCTCTTATTTTTAGTTTTTTCAATTTACTTTCGTAAATATCCATTGCTATAATTTGCCCTTTATTTTCCATTAAGGCAGCTAAATGTAAGGTTTTTCCTCCTGCACCTGCACAGGTGTCAATAACTTTCATACCTGGTTTTACGTCTAAATATGCAGCTACTAATTGTGAAGAAGCATCTTGTACTTCAAACCATCCTTTATGAAAAGAATCTGTTCTAAATACATTGGCACGTTCTACTAATTTTATAGCATCTGGGTGATTTGGTAGCACAACGGTTTCAATACCATCTTCCGCTAAAGCAGCTTGTAAATCTTCTTTAGTTGTTTTTAAGGTGTTTACTCTTAAAATAACTTCTGCTTGTATGTTTAATGCTGTAATTTCTTTTGACCACGCTTTTTCTCCTAATTCAGCTACGCCCATTTCATCTAACCAATCTGGGATAGATTCTTTAATTTTTCTGGTTTTTGACAATTCATCAAATCTACCTTTAATTCTACGAGAAGGAGTAGGTTCTATTTGAGTCCAATCTGGCAAAGCAATACCTCTTAATACGCACCATACGGAAAATAAACGCCATAAGTTTGGGCGTGTAAAAGGTTCTTTTACTTCTGCAATTTCAGCATATAAACGTTTCCAACGTACAATGTCATAAATAGTTTCGGCAACAAATTTACGATCTCTTGCTCCCCATCTACTATCTCTTCTTAATGCTTGTTGTACGGCTTTATCGGCGTAAACACCTTCATTAAAAACATCTCTAATGCTATCAATAACGGCGTAAGTTAAATTTCTATGTAATCTCATTACTTTTTATTAAAAAATTGAATGATTGAAAAATTCAATAATTCAGCCTGCAAAGGTACGATAAAATTGTTTGTTGTTTGTTAATTTATATAGAAAGCATGCGCTTATTATTTTTTTGTGAAAATGTATGTATAATGAATATTGGGATGTTTTTTTATTCAGCTGAATTACGCTACCTTTCTTGAAAAATTAATAGATGAAATATTCCCTTTTTATGATTGTACTGGTGCTTTTTTCTTGTAAAAAAGAAGAAAAACAGATAGTAACTCTAAAACAATTTAATCATGTTGAAATACAAACTATTTTTAAAGATTCTTTAGTGAGTATACGTGCTTTAGAAATAATGGATACTGATGGTTTTGTTTTTGCAACGTCAAACGGTAAGGTTGGTTTGGGCTTGGTAAATGATAATAAAATTTGGGTGAAATATGTGAGTAGCCATGAGCAAGATTCAATTGTGCCTAATTTTAGATCGGTTGCTTTTAATGGAAAATCAGTTTTTGCATTGAGTATTGCAACGCCAGCATTATTGTATAAAGATGGTGACTTGGTGTATCAAGAAAAACATGAAAAAGTTTTTTACGACAGTATGCAGTTTTGGAATGAAATGGAAGGTATTGCAATTGGGGACCCTACTAACGATTGTTTGAGTATGATAATTACGAGAGATGCTGGTGAAACGTGGCAAAAAGTAGCTTGTGAAAATTTACCAGAAATAAAAGATGGTGAAGCGGCTTTTGCAGCAAGTGATACTAATATTACAATTATAGGAGATAAAGTATGGATTGCAACAGGAGGGAAGTATAGTAGAATTTTATATTCAAACGATAAAGGAAAAAAGTGGCAGGTATTTGAAACACCAATAGTGCAGGGTTTAGAAACTACCGGTATGTACTCTGTTAATTTTTATGATGACAAAAATGGTTTTGCTATTGGTGGCGATTATACTCAACCCAATGATAGTACTGCTAATAAAATAAATACAATTGATGGTGGAAAAACTTGGAAAATAGTAGGTAAAAATCAATCACCAGGATATAGAAGTTGTGTACAATACATACCTAATAGTAATGCTAAAAGTTTAGTGGCTATTGGTTTTAAAGGGATTGATGTTACAAATAATTCAGGAAAAACGTGGCAGCATTTAAGTGATGAAGGTTTTTATACCATCCGTTTTGTAAATGATAGTATTGCTTATGCGGCAGGGAATGGGCGGATATCAAAATTATACTTTAGGTAAAAAAGCCCATTTAGAATAAATGGACTTTTATTTGAAATGTAATACGATAATTACTGTCGGTTTCTTTTAGGGTGAGATTTTCTTTTACCTTTCATTTTTCGTAATAATTTACGATTGAATTCGTGTTCGGCTTTTTGTAACTGTAATGCTTTTTTAGCAGATAAAACGCGCATTACACTTTTTAACATTATTTCTTTTTCATTTTGCAACTGATGTTCTAAAGTGATAGATTTTGCTATTATTTTTTGAGCTTCCGCTTCTGACAATTGATCGAAATTCTCCATTGCTTTTTTATGTAGTTGTTTGGTTTTCTTTCTAAGCTCCATTCTTTTTTTAGTAGAAGCATTGTAAACTGGCCAAAATTTTTCTGCTTCTTTTTCAGATAAATCTAACACATTGGTAATATGTGCCGTTTTTAACGCCTTAATTTTTTCAAATTTTGGTGGTGAAGGCGGTTTTGGTGGTTGCTCTTGTGCATAGTTTGATAAAGTACACAATAAAAATACGGTTGTTAAAAATAATTGTTTCATAATTGTTGTTTTAAAGATTATTGTCATTAATTTCGATGCTATCATTTTCATATAAATACTCTAATAATATATTATCATCTACAGGAATTTCTGAAAGGCCTTTCAAGTCGTCATTATTCATTTCTGATAATACTATAATTTCATAACTATTTGTAAACTCATCACTACTATATTCCATAAGTGAAGCATAAGTAACATCATCAAAATTTAATTTGTTTTCTTTTGGAAATAAAATAAAAAATCCTAGTACTAAAGCTGCAGCAATACTGGAAGTATACATAATATTTTTACGAGAAAACAATGTAATTACTGGAATAGGTTTTAAGTTGTCCATTATTATTTTGTCACTTGCATTTGCAAAGTAATCTTTTGGAACGCTAAAACCTGTTTCAGAATTTAGTTTTAATTCATCAAATAATTTATTTTCAAATTTGTTGAAATAATTATCGGGTATTTTGAAACCTGTTTTGATATGTTTATTGTTGTTTTGCATCTGTATCTAGGACTTTTAAATATCTAAAAGGTTTAATTGCGGAGTGAAAGTTTATTTATTTTTTAAATAAGTTTCAATTTTTTTATTAGCAATATGGTAAGATGTTTTTAAGGCACCCACCGAGGTTTCTAAAATTTCTGACATATCTTTGTATTTCTGATTATCAAAATATTTCATATTAAATACCAATTGTTGTTTTTGTGGGA
>CAZSQD010000195.1:0-4181 GCA_964608925.1 uncultured Kordia sp. | reverse complement strand
GAAAAATTAGCAAATAATGCGTTACGTTATTTTAAAAAACAAAAAGACACCCTTGGTATTGTAGGCGTAAAAAGTAATTTAGGTATCAATCTAATGTACCAGCAACAATACAAAAAAGCTGCAGCAAATTATTTAACGGCATTACCGTATTTGAAAGATACCAGTAATTTAAAAATTTTAAATTTGAAGTCTATTAATTTAGACAATTTATCACAAGTTTATCAAGCTCAAAAAAAATATAAGTTATCAAATGAGTATTTAGAAAAAGCACAAAAATTGCGAATCATTTATTTAGAAAAAACCACTGCAAATGAATTAGTAGAAATAGAATCTAAATATAACCTAGATGCAGCTATAGCTAAAGGAAAAAGTAAAACATTAAAAATAAAACTGCAAAAAGAAAAATTACAATTGGGGTTAATTTTAGCTTCGTCATTAGGAGCTTCTATGTTGTTACTTGCGTTGTTTTTGTATAGAGGCGGTAGGGAAAAATCAATAAAAAAAGAATTAGCACATCAACTGAAAATACAAACCCTCCAGCAAAAACATCAAAATAAAGTAGTTAATGCAACCTTAGATGGTAGGTTAAAAGAGCGTCAACAAATTTCAGAAACGTTACATGACAGCGTAAGTGCATTACTATCTTCAGCAAATATGCATTTGCAAGTAATAAAAAGAAAATGTAATCAAGACATTGAAGAAGTAGTAAAAACACAACAAATTTTGGATGAAGCACTGTATAAAATACGTGATTTATCACAGCAGTTACTACCCTCGGTATTAGTGAAATTTGGTTTAATAAAAGCCGTGGAAGATTTATGTAAAAAACATAGTAATGCCGATTTACTATTTAGGTTAGACACTACTAATAAGACTACCGTTTTTGAGTCAAACTTAGAACTTAAAATATATAATATTATACAGGAGTGTTTTAATAATATTATAAAACACAGTAAGGCAACACACGCAATTATAAGTTTAGAAGTTGAAAACAATCAATTGGAAATAGAAATTTTCGACAATGGTGTGGGGTTTAATGCAGTAGCGGTAGCCCACAAAAAAGGGATGGGACTACATCAAATAAAAGCAAGAATTATAATGCTTAATGGCGCCTTAAAAATAACCTCAAAACCAAATGAGTTTACCAAAATAATAATGCAAATACCAATTTAATCACGGGGTGATAACCTAATAATTTTAATTTAACAACCAAAAATAAATATATGGAATTATTAAAAACGTATAGTATTAGTAAAACTGCAAAAGCAAGTTTTACCTTAAAATTTGAAACCACTAAAAATGTAGTAGTGGAGTTTGATAATGATTTAAACACCATTAGTTTAAGTGAAGGGGAAAGTAATCAAACCAGTTATAGCCAGAATTATGAAAGCGTAAATGGGAAACTTACCTTAAAATTTAGGCAAAATTTTGGAGGAGGAGAGCCTATTGTAGATGATCCAGTTGCAACATTAGATGATCAAGATTTACCATAGTATTTGTAATTGAAATTAAAAAAGTGTCATCATTTTAATAATAACACTTTTATAGTTTAAAAATTTGGAAAACCTATATATATATATATTAATGACTTATTAATTTAAAACTAAATAAGTTATGAAAAAAAATGTAATAATTTTAACCCTTTGCATAGCAGGGGTATTACTTTCTTCTAGTACTGTGATAAGGAAGAAAATACAGAAAACTTAAGACCATTGAGTTTAAAATATAAAAAGAAGATAGCGCAAATTTTAAAGTGATTGATTCTACGTGATAAATATTGATGATGATAATTTATCTAAATAGGATTAAATAGTGCGTTTGATAAAAAATAGTATCCATTACAGGTATTGCTTTTTTGTATATTAGCTTTGGGTAAACTATTTAAAAATAACTATTTTGAAAATTAAAAAGTATTCTTTATTAGTATGTTTTAGTTCGCTAATACTGTTTAGTTCACTTCTTTTTGCACAACAAAAAGATACACTATCTTATCAACAAGCTGCAGATAATTATCGTCAAAAAAAATATGAGTTGACCCTGCAACAAGCATTACAACTAAAAGAGCAATATACCCTACAGCAGAATGAAATAATGTATTATAAAACCATTCGTTTAATAGGACATTGTCATAAAAAAACAGGAAATTATGAAAACGCAATTACTTGCTATTTAAAGGCTTTTAAGGGTTTTAAAAAACTTAGAGACACTGCTTTTGTTGCAATAACAGGTAATAATTTGTCAAAAGTTTATTTCATCCAAAAAAGTATAGATAGTGCTGTTTTTTTTACAAGACAATCTTTATGGTATAATAGGAGGTTAAAGGATAGCTTAAGTATAATATCTTCTTATTTAAATTTATCAGTGCTGTATGAAAGACAAAAAAAATATGATTTGGCAATTAAATATTCTGACAGTACACTTTTTGCGTTAAAATTAAATAATAATTTAAAGAAGTTAATAGATGCATATAATAATAGAGCAAATATTTACTACAAGCAAAAAAAATATCAAAAAGCAAAAGAAACCTATTTAAAAGGCTATGCGTTATTTGATAAAAATACTAAGAATAGAAATGCTATCATTCAAAATCTAGCAGCCGTATACATGTTGTTAGGAGAAAAAGAAAATGCAAAAAAATTTATGCGGCAAGCATTAACGCTAAATAATAGCTTACAACAGCAAAAATACAACGCTAAAATTACGGAAATTGAGGCGAAATATAATGTAGCAAAAGAAATTCAAACAACGCAAATAGAGCGTCAAAAAAAGGAACAATTACAATTGTGGTTTTTAGCAGTAACACTACTATTATTAGGACTAACATCAATTATTTGGTTTTACTATAGAGCTAATAAAGTTAAAAAAGATCGTTTAGCATTGCGTTTAGCAAACCAAGAACTGGAGCAATATCAAAAAATAAAAAAACTTCAAAACCAAAACCAAAACCAAAACAAAGTGTTAAATGCCATTGCAGTAGGTAAAGAAACGGAGCGTATTGCTATTGCGCAGGTGCTACATGATAGTGTAGGTGCCTTACTATCATCCGCAAATATGCACTTGCAAGTAGCCAAAAAGAAAAGCAATCAAGAAATTATAGAAATAGAAAAAACACAAAACATTATTGATGAAGCGTCAAGTAAGGTACGTAATCTATCTCACCAATTAATATCTGAAGTATTGTTAAAATTTGGTTTAGTTGTGGCTATTGAAAATTTATGCACTAAATATAGTAATGCTGTACTTATTTTTGAACTGGTTGCTGAAAATGAAATACCGCGTTTTCAACAAGCCTTTGAAATTAAAATGCATAGTATTATTGAAGAGCTACTTAATAACAGTATTAAGCACAGTAAAGCTACAGAGGTACTGGTAAGTTTATATTATGATTATGAAATGCTTACTGTAAGCGTAGAAGACAACGGTATTGGTTTAAACCTAGAAAAAATACATCAATTTGAAAGCGTGGGTTTAGCACAAATAAAAGCACGTGTAGAAAGCAATAATGGGGTGTTTATAATTACTTCAACCCCAAATAAATTTTCTAAATTCCATATTAAAATACCTGTAGCGTGTGAGCTATAAATACTTCTGTAAAAAATATAAAAAATAACACCTTTATTCAGTTGCTATTTTTTATATTTGCGAAGCATAAAAATACATATACAAGTACATTATGAACTTACACGAATATCAAGGAAAAGAAATATTAAACAGTTTTGGCGTTAGAATTCAACGCGGAATTGTAGCACAAACTGCTGATGAAGCAGTTGCAGCAGCAAAAAAATTAACAGAAGATACCGGTACAGGTTGGCACGTAATAAAAGCACAAGTTCACGCAGGTGGTCGTGGTAAAGGTGGTGGAGTTAAGTTAGCAAAAAACTTAGACGAAGTTAAAACCATTGCAAACCAAATAATTGGTATGGATTTGGTAACTCCTCAAACTTCAGCAGAAGGGAAAAGAGTACACCAAGTATTAATTTGTGAAGACGTTTATTACCCAGGAGAAACAGAAACCAGTGAGTTTTATGTATCTGTTTTATTAAACAGAGCAACAGGACGTAATATGGTAATGTATTCTACTGAAGGTGGTATGGATATAGAAACAGTAGCAGAAGAAACACCACACTTAATTTTTACTGAAGAAATTGATCCTGCAACAGGATTATTACCATTTCAAGCAC
>CAZSQD010000194.1:0-4233 GCA_964608925.1 uncultured Kordia sp. | reverse complement strand
CGATGTTAACTATTATAAATGAAAAAACAAATTTTGAAACGATACTGAATAAAGTTTAATCGTAGGACGATAGCCAAAAAACGAGCAACTCCCTAACACTTAAAATCTAATGTAACTAATAGAAAACGGCTAAAACGAGTCGTTAACAACTTATAAGCCTTACAAAATTCGCGAATTTTACTTTGCGATTAAATCAAATTATACAAATGAAAAAAATAACCACTATAATTATCCTTTTATTAACGCTTATAGCGTGTAAAAACGAGAAAGAAAAATCAATACAAGATATCTTATCTACAAATAATTTATCTATCATTAAAAAACATAAAGAAGGAATAGTTGCAAAACAACAAGCTATTGCTGCTAACTTGAAATTGTTAGACAATAAAATAGCCGAATTAGATACGGATAAAAAAATACCGTTAATTTCTACATTTACAGTAAAAGAAACTGTTCTTAATCATTATTTAGAACTACAAGGTAATGTAAGTACTAAAAACTTATTAGTAATATATCCTGAATATTCAGGGATATTAACTCGTGTGTATGTGAAAGCAGGTCAGCAGGTTAAAAAAGGGCAACTATTAGCTAAAATTGATGATGGTGGCATGAGTCCGCAATTAGCCCAATTACAAATTCAAGCCAATTTAGCAAAAACCACTTTTGAACGTCAAGCACGTTTGTGGGAGCAAAAAATAGGCTCCGAAATACAATATTTACAAGCAAAATCAAATGCAAATGCACAACAGAAAGCAGTACAACAAATGCAAAAAATGTTAGCAAAAACAAGGGTAAAAGCTCCTTTTTCAGGAACCATTGATGAAATTATTACGGAACAAGGTAGTGTGGTTGCTCCAGGTATGAGCCCATTAATGCGAATTGTAAATTTAAATAAAATGCATATTGAAACCAGCGTACCAGAAAGTCACATTACTCACGTTATAAAAGGTAAAAATGTAGTAGTAAACTTTCCTGTTTTAGGAAAAACAATACACGCAAAAATAAACCAAGTGGGCAGTTATATTAATCCATCAAACAGAACTTTTAAAATTGAAATTAATGTACCTAATAAAAACAAAAGTATCAAACCCAATTTAACCGCAAAATTAAAAATTAATGATTATTCCAATGCAAAAGCACTATTAATACCGCAAAGTATCATTTCAGAAAATGCAATTGGAGAACAGTATATTTATATTGTAGAAAATAAAACCGCCAAAATGGAGGCAATTGTAAAGAAAATTATCATTACTACAGGTAAAACTAAAGGAGATGATATTGAAATTTTATCAGGTTTACATCACGGAAATGAAATTATAAAAGATGGTGCTCGTACGGTAAAAGAAGGGCAAAACGTGAGAATAGTTAAATAGTGATTCGTATTTAGATAAAAACATAAAATTATGGCAAACCTTAATTTTGAAACGGAAAGATTAATATTAAAACCAATGAATATTGAGGATGCTGAGTTTTTGTTAGAACTCATCAATACACCAAAATGGATACAAAATATTGGTGACAGAAAAGTGCATACCGTAGCAGAGGCGAAACAATATATTGAAACAAAAATGCTTCCGCAGTTAAAAAAACTAGGATACTCTAATTATGTAATGATTAGACAAATTGATGACAAAAAAGTAGGTACCTGCGGACTCTATAGTAGAGAAGGGCTTGAAGGTGTAGATATTGGTTTTGCATTGTTACCGCAATTTGAAAAACAAGGTTATGCATTTGAAGGCGCTACTAAAATGATGGATCTTGCTAAAAACACATTTAACCTTACACAAGTAAGTGCTATTACTATTAAAGAAAATAAAGGCTCACAAAAATTAATTGAAAAGTTAGGATTACAATTTCAAAAAATAATCAAAATTCCAAATGACAATGCTAATTTATTACTATACGTTCTAAAATTTAAAAACACTAACAACAAATCACTACAAACTAATGTCTAAATTAGATAAAGAATTCGGCTTATCATCCTGGGCTATCAATAACAAAACTACCATTTATGTATTGATTTCCTTAATTTTATTTTTAGGAATCTCAGCATATTTTAGTATGCCAAGAGAAAATTTTCCTGAAATAAAGGAAACTAAAATTTACATCAATTCGGTTTTTCCTGGTAACACTGCGGAAGATATTGAAAAACTAATTACCACACCGTTAGAAGACAAACTAAAAACGGTGAGTAATGTGGTGGAAATTATTTCTACCTCTCAAGAAGATTTTTCAATGGTAATTGTTGAGTTTGATGAAAACATTACCGTAGATGCTGCAAAACAAAAAATTAAAGATGAAATAGACACCGAAACTTCTAGTGAAGATTGGCCAACATTTAATGGCGCTAAAATTGCTCCAAATGTGTTTAGTGTAAGCATGTCAGAAGAAATACCAATCCTAAACATTAATATTTCAGGCGATTATCAGGTAGAAAAATTAAAAGAATTTGGTGAGTATTTAGAAAACAAAATAGAGGATTTACAAGAAATTAAACAAGTAGATATCCGCGGAGCGCAAAACAAAGAAGTTGAAATTGCGGTAGACATCTATAAAATGATGGCAGCACAAGTAAGTTTTCAAGATATATTAACCGCCATTAAAAATGGAAATACCACCATATCCGCAGGTAATTTAATTGCAAGTGGCCAACGCCGTACCATTCGTGTTTTAGGAGAAATTACAAACCCCAAACAATTGGAGGATTTTGTAGTAAAAACCACACACGGTAATTCCATTTATCTAAAAGACATTGCTACTATTAGCTTTCAAGAAAAAGAACGCACCACGTACGCAAGAGAGTTTGGTGATCGGGTAGTGATGTTAGATGTTAAAAAACGCTCTGGTAAAAATATGGTAGATGCTGCCAATAAAATTGAAGAAATTGTAACCCACGCAAAAACAAAAATTTTTCCGTCAGATTTAAAAGTAACCATTACTAATAACCAATCATCAAAAACTATTGGTCAAGTAGATGATTTGGTAAACAATATCATTTTCGGAATCATTTTAGTGGTATTGGTTTTAATGTTTTTCCTCGGTTTTAAAAACGCATTATTTGTCGGTTTTGCCATCCCTATGTCTATGTTTATGTCACTTATGATTTTAAATTATTTAGGCTACACCATGAATACTATGATACTTTTCGGCTTAATCATGGGGCTTGGTATGCTAGTAGATAATGGTATTGTTGTGGTTGAAAACGTATACCGCTTAATGACTGAGGAGGGTTTAACACGCGTAGAAGCCGCTAAAAAAGGAATTAGCGAAATTGCCTATCCTATTATTATATCTACCGCTACTACCGTTGCAGCTTTTATTCCATTAGGTATGTGGCCAGGGGTAATGGGGGAATTTATGATTTATTTTCCAATTACACTTTCAGTAGTTTTAGGCTCTTCATTATTTGTTGCTATTTTTTTCAATTCCGTAATGGTTTCTCAATTTATGAAAACTGAAGATGCAGAAATGCCATTGAAACAAATTACTATCATATCAATAATTATGACTGTAATTGGCGTATTCATGTTCATTTTTGGAGGCGCCTATAAAGCATTAGGAAGTGTACTTATTTTTACGGTTGCATTACTTTGGGCATATCGTTTTGGTGTACGACAAGCTACCATTTCCTTTCAAGAAAAAGTACTACCCATTTGGGAAAATGCGTATGAAAAAACATTGCGTGCCGCTTTAAAAGGTTGGCGTCCGTATATTATTACAATTACTACCATTATCCTATTATTTGTTGCATTTGGAGGTTTTGGAGCATCTATTGCAAGCAAACGTACCAAGATTGAGTTTTTTCCTGACAATACACCCAATCAAATAATTGTATATATTGAATACCCTCAAGGTACGGCAATTGAAAAAACGAATAGCATTACCAAAGCTATTGAAGCAAAAGTATATGCGGTAATTAATGCTGACAAATATATGGCTGATGGGCATAACTTTTTGGTAGAAAGTGCCGTTGCTCAAGTTGGTGAAGGTGCAGAAAACCCAATGACGGATGCTGGGGTAATTGAAATGCCACACAAAGGTAAAATTACCGCTTCTATGCGAGAATATAAATATAGAAAAGGAGCCGATAGCCAAGTATTACTAAATGAAATTAGGGAAGTATTAAAAAACTTATATCCTGGTTTAGCTATTAGTGTAGAAAAAGATCAAGCAGGTCCGCCACAAGGATATCCTATTAATATTGAATTAGAAGGCGAAAATTATGAGGAGCTA
>CAZSQD010000193.1:0-4266 GCA_964608925.1 uncultured Kordia sp. | reverse complement strand
AGAAACTGATAATAAAGAAGAATTTAAAGAGTTTAAACGTGTAAAACAGAAGTTTTTAGCGAAAGATAAACATGGTAAATTGGTGTTTTTTGCTGATAGTATGTTTTCCTTACAAATGACACAACAAAAATACCCAAGCGTGAAATTACATTTTACTAGTGAATGGGAGTAGGGAAAAGTGAGCTAGTTTTTAAAGTAGAAAAAAAAGGGAAAAGGGAATAGCGAAAAGTGTAAAAGAACCCGAAACTAACAATTGATAATTGAGTAAGTATACATGAATTGCTTGTGTGATTCCTCCACAAGGTCAGAATGACTAAACATTTAACATTTTCTACTATTCATTAATAACCGACAACTGATAATTGAGCAATTTTTCTTGAGTTTCTTGTACGGTTCCTCCACAAGATCAGAATAACTAAACATCAATATTTTTAACAATTCGCTTTTGACTACATTTATTGCTAATTGTTCATTTTTGACGTTTTAGGGTTTTTTATTTGTTTTAAAATATATTTAACAACTTATTAAAAGCAAAACAGCAATTACGGTTTATTCTTTTTAATAATAGCTTAAAATGCACTTAAAATAACTTGTATTTTTAATATGATAAATTATTATTATATTAGAGTTGTAATCGTATCAATTAAATTTATTTTAAGTTTTGAAATCTAAAAAAGCGCAAAATTTACATTTTGCGCTTTTTGTTGGATAATAGTCTAAAAAACCATTTTCCTTTTTTTTATTCCGAATAAAAAACTATTGGGCTATCGCCTCACGATTATGCTTCACCTGTTGGTCCAAAATTCATTGGAATTGGAGGATGTTCAAAATCTTTAATTACTCCATGTTGTTTTTCAAAACGTTCCACATTATCTACCAATGCTTTTAATACTCTTTTAGCGTGTTGTGGTGTCAAAATAATACGTGACTTCACTTTACTTTTTGGTATCCCTGGCATTATGCTTACAAAATCAACAACAAACTCTGAGTTAGAATGATTTATGATAGCTAAGTTGGAATAAATTCCTTCCGCAACATCAGCATCCAATTCAATATTTAATTGCTGTGGTTTTTTTTGATCACTCATAGCTTAACTATAATTTTCTTTTTCTTGAACCATTTCATCATAATCATCTTTAGAGCCTACTAACATGTTCTTGTATCTACGCATTCCTGTACCTGCTGGTATACGTTTACCTACAATTACATTTTCTTTCAGTCCTTCTAAGTAATCAATTTTACCAGCTACTGCTGCTTCATTTAATACTTTAGTAGTTTCCTGGAAAGAAGCTGCTGATATGAATGATTTTGTTTGTAATGAAGCTCTTGTAATACCTTGCAATATTGGCGTTGCCGTTGCTGGCACTGCTTCTCTTGCTGATACTAACTTTTTGTCTTCTCTACGTAACAATGAATTTTCATCTCTTAAATCACGAGCCGTTACAATTTGACCTGCTTTTAAGTTTTCAGATGCTCCTGCATCTTCAACTACTTTTTTACCATAAATAGCATCGTTTTCAACAATAAAATCTGCTTTATGTGCCAATTGATTTTCTAAGAAAATAGTATCTCCCGGATCATTAATTTGAACTTTACGCATCATTTGACGTACTACAACCTCAAAGTGTTTGTCATTAATTTTTACACCTTGTAAACGATATACTTCTTGTACTTCATTTACTAAGTATTGCTGTACTGCCGTTGGCCCTTTAATTGCTAAAATATCTTTTGGTGTAATTGCACCATCAGACAATGCCATACCTGCTTTTACAAAATCATTTTCTTGTACTAAGATTTGATTTGATAATTTAACCAAGTATTTTTTAATATCTCCTAACTTAGATTCGATAATAATTTCACGGTTACCTCTTTTAATTTTACCAAAAGAAACAACACCATCAATTTCCGAAACTACTGCTGGATTAGAAGGGTTACGTGCTTCAAAAAGCTCCGTAATACGTGGTAAACCTCCTGTAATATCACCTGCTTTAGATGCTTTACGTGGAATTTTTACTAATATTTGGCCTTCTTTTGCTTTATCCGTATCATTTACCATTAAGTGTGCACCTACTGGTAAGTTATAAGAACGCAATACTTCGTCATTTTTAGTTACAATATTTAAAGTAGGTATTCTCTTTTTGTCTTTAGACTGGATAATTACCTTTTCTTCAAATCCTGTTTGCTCATCTACTTCTACCCTGTAGGTTATATCTCTATCAATGTTTTCGAACTGTACTTTTCCAGAAAATTCAGATACTACAACTCCGTTAAACGGATCCCATTGTGATATTTTATCTCCTTGTTTTACCGTTTGACCGTCTTCAATATAAATAAATGAACCGTATTGAATATTATTATTTGCTAAAACAATACCTGTTTTCTTATCTTTTATTTTAATTTCTGCAGTACGAGATATTACAATTTTAGTTGCATTACCTTCATTATCTTCTCCATTTACAGTACGTAATTCTTCAATTTCTGCAATACCTGCATGTTTTGCTTCTAACGTATTTTCTTCAGAAATATTTCCTGCAGTACCCCCAAGGTGGAATGTACGAAGTGTTAACTGTGTACCAGGTTCTCCAATAGATTGTGCGGCTACTACACCAACAGCTTCTCCGTTTTGAACCATTTTACCTGTTGCCAAGTTACGTCCGTAACATTTAGCACAAATACCTTTAGGTGCTTCACAAGTTAATGGAGATCTTACCTCTACCATATCAATACTTGTTGCTTCAATAATTTCTACATGTGCATCTAAAATTTCTTCACCTTCAGCAATAATTACTTCTCCTGTTGCAGGATCAATAACATCATATAAAGTAATACGACCTAAAATACGACCTCCTAAAGGTTCTACTATTTCCTCATTTTTCTTTAATGCTTCTACACTTAAACCTCTTAACGTACCACAATCATCAATATTAACAATAACATCTTGAGATACATCAACTAAACGACGTGTTAAATAACCTGCATCGGCTGTTTTTAATGCCGTATCTGCAAGACCTTTACGTGCACCGTGAGTAGAAATAAAGTATTCTAAAATTGATAATCCTTCTTTAAAGTTAGATAAAATTGGATTTTCAATAATTGCACCACCTTCAGCAGATTTTTTAGGTTTCGCCATTAATCCACGCATACCTGTTAACTGACGTATTTGCTCTTTAGATCCCCTTGCTCCAGAATCAAGCATCATGAATACCGAATTGAATCCTTGTTGATCCTCAGTAATAATTTTCATTGACAACTCTGTTAAAGCAGCATTGGTTGACGTCCAAATATCAATAACTTGATTATAACGCTCATTATTGGTAATAAGACCCATGTTATAGTTTGCCTTAATAGCATCTACTTTAACATTTGCATCCGCAACCATTTTCGTTTTTTCCTTTGGTATAATAATATCCCCTAATGAGAATGATAAACCACCTTTAAATGCATAGGCATAACCCATGTTTTTAATACGATCTAAGAAATCACCCGTACGTGGTACATCTGTAGCTTTTAAAACATTATGGATAATATCACGTAATGCTTTTTTAGTTAAAACTTCATTAATGAAACCTGCTTCTTCTGGCACTACCTCATTAAATAACACTCTACCAACGGTAGTATCAATAATTTGATAGGTTAATTCCTTTTTATCATTAAAATCAAATACTCTACACTTAATAGAAGCGTTAATATTTACACGACCTTCGTTGTGTGCTATTGTTACTTCTTCCGCTGAATAAAAAGTTAAACCCTCACCTGCAACATTAAGTTCTGGCGTTGATTTACGTAATTTAGTCATATAGTATAACCCAAGTACCATATCCTGAGAAGGTACTGTAATTGGCGCACCATTTGCAGGGTTTAAGATATTATGAGACGCTAACATTAACATTTGCGCTTCTAAAATAGCTTCTGGCCCTAATGGCAAATGTACTGCCATTTGATCTCCATCAAAATCGGCATTAAATGCGGTACATACTAATGGGTGTAATTGTATTGCTTTACCTTCAATTAATTTAGGTTGAAAAGCTTGTATACCTAAACGGTGAAGTGTAGGTGCACGATTTAAAAGAACTGGGTGTCCTTTTAAAACATTTTCTAAAATATCCCAAACTACAGGTTCTTTACGATCTATAATTTTCTTTGCAGATTTTACCGTTTTTACAATTCCTCTTTCAATAAGTTTTCTTACTACAAAAGGCTTGTATAACTCGGCTGCCATTCCTTTTGGCAATCCACATTCATATAATTTTAATGTAGGTCCAACAA
>CAZSQD010000192.1:0-4271 GCA_964608925.1 uncultured Kordia sp. | reverse complement strand
TTATCATCACATAAAATATAATCATTTATGACTGCAGGAAAAGTAGGTAATGGATCTAATACCAATAAAAAGCTTGCGGTATCATAGCAAGTGGTTAGTGTGTTGTTTTCTATACGAGCAACAATAGTTTGTCCGCCACTTGTAAATGGTGAAGCTAATGCTACTGTATTTGCATCAGCATCTGCTTGATTGGCGTGATAGGTTATGGTATAGTCCGTTGCTACTTGTGCGCCTAAAATAGCAGCGTCATTATCGGTTAAGGTAAAATCTTCAGTATTGTCAGATAATAAATCACAAAGGTGCAAATCAGCAGGCGGATTGGCGGTTGGGGTTTGGTTATATGTAATAATTATTTCATCAGTTCCTGTATTTCCTGCAACATCTGCAACAGTTACTTGATACGTTCCTGTAAAGGTATCAATAGTTCCATCTCCATCAATATCAACTGGAATATCTAAAGTTGGATTTGCTTGCCCTGGTATTATAACATATCCTGCGCCTGTATCTACAGCCCATTCATAAGTTATTACATCAGTAGTAGTACCATCTATTGTTATACTGTCATAAGTTGTGTTATCTGTTTGACATAAACTTTGATCTACACCTAAATTTCCTGCTACAATACTACAATCCGTAGCTCCTGCTCCTGTATTTCCGTCATTCGTTTGAGTAAGTTTAATATAACCCGCATTACCAGAAAAATTAGTAATTACAATTGCGTAAATTTCACCTGCAACGGCACCTGGAATTGTAAGTGTTTCTATAAAAGCACCACTATAGCTACACTGCACTTCATTTGCTGCTGTAAGCATTCCATTGCAATAATCATCTCCTTGCGCAAATGGTCCCCAACAAATATAATCTACATCTAAACCGGCACCTGTGAAAGTAATATTGGTGTTTTGTTCTATTTCAAAATTTAGATTACCACTACTACCAACTTGAAAATAAAACCATGCAGGATTAGGTTGAGTATTTAAACACCCATAATTTGGTCCTGCTTGAGCTGTAACTCCTCCACTGGTGTTTTGAAAAACAAAGCCTCCTCCTGCACACGCAGGATCTGCGACATCACAAGTTGCCCCTTGTGAATACGATAATGTAGTTGCTAAAAATAGTATTACTGAAAGTATTAGTTTTTTTAAATTCATCATAATTTATTTATTAGATTTTATGATTTCTTGTGTATGTAATAATTGCTTTTTTGCATCAAAAACACTTATAATATATGTTTTCCCTGCTTTTAAAGATTCTAAATTCATTTTAACAGCAGTTGTAGTAACCTGATTGTATTTAAAGTGCTTTATTTCCGTTTTACCATCAAAAATACGAATCATAATATCTGATTGCTGTGGTAAGTTTATTTTACACGCTATTTCTTTTTTAAAGGTTTTTGGACCTATAGATATCGTATTATTTTGCGCGTAAAACATTGTACTAAATAACAACACCATAATTAATAATATTTGTTTTTTCATCTTTTAAAAATTTAATTTCTTAATTTATATTTCAAAAATACACATTTTATAATATTACTTCTTAACAAAAAGAAAATATTATCAACAAAATTATAACGCATAAAACTATTATTCCCCTACCCTATTTATTCATTATTTTGGTTTATTTTTGTGTTCTTATTAAACTATATGAATCCCATACATCAAAAAACATTACAAGATTTAGAGTTTGAAACTGTTTTAATTCAAACGGCAGCTTTTGCAAGTACTACATTAGGTACAGCAGCAACGCTTGCCATTGTGCCCCATACTAATGAAGTTGTATTGCAACAAACCCTACAGCAAACCTTTGAATACTTGTCTTCTTTTGAAAATGAAAATAGAATACCCAATCATTTTTTTGAAGAAATAAGTACCGAAATTGAACGCTTAAAAATTGAAAATTATTTTTTAGAGATTGAAAGCTTTAGAAAAATTAAAACCATTGCGCTTGCTACCAATGATTTAATCTCTTTTTTTAAAAAATTTCAAGAGTATTACGCAGCTTTAAATACACTTACCAATCAGATAGAATTTACCAAAGCAATACCAACCGAAATTGATACCGTCATTAATAAATTTGGAGAAATAAAAGATGATGCTTCTTTAGCGTTAAGTGGTATTAGACGACAATTAAAAGGATTAAACGGGCGCATTAACGCCAGTTTTTTAAGCGCATTGGCGCATTTTAACGGTTTAGGAGTTTTAGATGATATTAAAGAGTCGGTTATTGATAA
Organism: uncultured Kordia sp.; assembly: GCA_964608925.1. Taxonomy (GTDB): domain Bacteria; phylum Bacteroidota; class Bacteroidia; order Flavobacteriales; family Flavobacteriaceae. Next base: position 2,038 of record CAZSQD010000192.1, on the reverse strand, counting down.
CCGCCGAGTTTTAGCCGTTACCGCAATGCATAAAAAGAAAGTGAAAGGGGCTTTTTTAGGGACTTCAAAAACAGGAAGCATTGTTTTTATTGAACCCCAAGCTACGCAACAACTTAATAGAGAATTACAAGATTTATTGCACCAAGAGCGTGAAGAAATTGTAATCATTTTAAAGCAACTTACCGCATTTATTAAAGACTATAAACCCTTATTAATTGATTATCAAATTTTTCTTACACATATAGATGTTGTTTATGCAAAAGCAAAATACGCACAAGAACTCAACGCTATTTTACCCGAAATAACCATAGAGAGAAATTTATATTTACGAGATGCTTTTCACCCCATATTATATTTAAACAATAAAAAGAAACACGAAAAAACTTTTTCGCAAACTATTGAGTTAGACCCAAACAACCGCATTATTGTTATTTCGGGTCCTAATGCTGGTGGTAAAAGTATTACCTTAAAAACCATTGGACTATTACAGGTAATGCTACAAGCTGGTTTTTTAATTCCCGTACATCCACGTAGTAAACTGTGTTTATTTGATCAAATATTGACCGATATTGGAGATAATCAATCCATAGAAAATCAACTATCTACGTATAGTTATCGATTGAAAAATATGAATAAGTTTTTGAAAAAATGTACTGATAAAACCTTATTTTTAATTGATGAATTTGGTACGGGCTCTGACCCCGAATTGGGTGGTGCTTTAGCCGAAAGTTTTTTAGAAGTTTTTTATGAACGAAACGCCTTTGGGGTTATTACCACACATTATGCTAATTTAAAAATATTAGCAGATGAGTTACCTGAAATGACCAACGCCAACATGATGTTTGATAATAAAACTTTAGAGCCTACCTTTCAATTGGCTTTAGGGCAACCAGGTAGTTCTTTTACTTTTGAAGTGGCGCAAAAAAATGGAATTCCGTATAGCTTAATTAACAAAGCAAAAAAGAAAGTAGAACGTGGCAAAGTTCGTTTTGACAAAACCATTGCCCGCTTACAAAAAGAGCGTAATAAATTAGAAAAAACAACCCAAAGCTTGTCCTCTTCCGAAGAAAAAAAGCGTTTGGAAACCAATAAATTAGAAAAAACGAATATTCGTATTCAAGAAAAACTAGAAAGCTACCAACAATTGTATGATGCCAACCAGCGTATGATTGCTATTGGCGAAAAATTTCATAAATTAGCAACAGGTTACACCAATCAAAATCAAAAAAAAGCACTAATTGGCGATTTTTTAAAATTTTTAGAGGTGGAGAAATCCAAGCAACCTAAAATTACCAAAAAAGAAAAGGTAAAGCAGAAAAAGAAGGTAGAAATCATCAAAAAAGAAGTAGAAAAAAAGGTTGAAGTAATACGGGTTAAAAAGAAAGTTGAAAAAGAAAAAGCCAAACTACAACCTCCAAAAATCAATCATATTATAAAAGTGGGTGACAAAGTACGTATGCAAGACGGTAGAGCCGTTGGGACTTTAGAAAAAATTGAAAAGAAAAAAGCTTTTGTAAATTATGGTTTCTTTACATCAGAATGTAAGTTGGAGCAATTGGAATTGGTGCAGCGGGTTAAATAGTTTGTAAAGTTGAAAGGTCTTAAAGTTAAAAAGTAATGATTAAACAATTACCGAAACATAAAAAAATAATCTTATTTGATGGCGTTTGCAACCTGTGTAACTTGTCCATCAATTATGTGATTGATAAAGATGTAGATGATATTTTTCGGTTTGTTGCGTTACAGTCTAATTTAGGACAAGAAATACAGCAGTATTTAGGGATTCCTACCACTAATTTAGATTCTATTATTTTATACATTCCTAATGAAGCGTATTATATAAAATCGACCGCTGCTTTAAAAATTATGCGCGATTTTAAAGGAGTTTGGAAAACTTCAAGTATATTTTTTATTATTCCTGAATTTATAAGAAATACGATATATAACTTTATTGCTAAAAATCGCTACAAATGGTACGGGAAGCAAGAAATTTGCCGCATCCCTACTCCTGAGTTGAAAGAGAAGTTTTTAGGGTAAA
>CAZSQD010000191.1:0-4360 GCA_964608925.1 uncultured Kordia sp. | reverse complement strand
GTTGATCAATCTGTATTTTTAAACGTAAATAAAGTAAATACGTATCCTACTTGGGTTTCTTCTACAGATGTTGGAGCAACATCGGCATACGTTTTTAATACTGTTTCTGAGATGCCTAATACAAATAAATCATTTCTATATACGCTTAATGTATTTACAAAAACAATAATTCCCAAAGGAGTTTTTTGTTATAGTGATTCAAAATTGATTTGTTTTGACAAAAAAAAAACAGCAGTTAAAAAAGAATTATCAGAAAAAGAATTGATTTTATTTATCAAATCATTTTATAAAATACAATGGGTATTTTTGTATCTATTAAATGTATTATTGTATGAAAAACGATTTCCATTTTTCACAGTATTGTGTGGGATGTTTTCTAAAAAATTAAATTTAAAAGCAGCACCGTTTGATATAAATGTTAATTCTGAAAAATCACAAATAGCTACAAATGAATTTACAATAGATGTAATAATACCAACACTTGGAAGAAAAAAATATTTGCATGATGTATTAAAAGATTTAGCAAAACAAACGCTATTGCCAAAAAAAGTAATTATTGTAGAACAAAATCAAGACGTAAATAGTGTGTCAGAATTAAGTTACCTTAATGAAACTTGGCCATTTGTAATAGACCATACCTTTACACATCAATTAGGCGCCTGTAATGCACGTAATATAGCACTAAGTAAAGCGTCAAATAATTGGCTATTTTTTGCAGATGATGATATTAGATTAGAAAAAAAATTATTAGCAATTTGTTTAAAAAACATTAACAAATACGGGGCAAATAGTTTATTAATGAGCTGCCCTCAAAAAGGAGAAGTGATAAAGGAAACGTTAATTACTCAAAGTGGACATTTTGGCTCAGGAACAAGTTTAGTAAAAACTAAAGTGGTTCAAAATCTCTCTTTTAAAAAAGAGCATGAACATGGTTTTGGAGAAGATGTAGATTTTGGAATGCAAATACGAAACAAAGGATATGATTTAATCAGTTTTCCAAAAATTAAAATGTTACATTTAAAAGCACCTTCAGGAGGGTTTAGGTTTAATTATGTGCAAAAATGGTATGTAGAAGCGGTACAACCCAAACCAACGCCTACTATGATGGCTTTTAATTTAAAACACTTAACCCAACAGCAAATGTGTGGTTATAAAACGATATTATTCATAAAAAATTATAAATCACAAAATATTAAAAACCCTTTTAAATACATAAAAATGATGACTGCACAATGGGAGAAAAGTGTATATTGGGCTAAACAATTAATGTTTGAAAATAAAAATATTTAAGAGGAATATAATGAAATTTATAAAAAAAATTAAATTAAGATACAAGAAAATGTGTACCCATCCATTAACTAAAAATGATGTATTTATGGCAATGTATAGGTATTTATCATTTAATATAATACAAATTTTAGCCCCAAAAGAAAGAGTCTATAATTGGATTAAAGGTTTAAAATTACTTATAACTATTGGTGATGCAGGATTGGTAGGTAATATTTATTATAAATTAATGGATTATGAAGACTCAATGTTTTTAATGGATAAATTAAAAAAAGGAGATTTGTTTATTGATGTGGGGGCTAATTTAGGACACTATTCCCTTTTGGCAAGTGGAGTTTGTAGAGCAAATTCAATTGCGTTTGAACCGATAACTAAGACATATAATCAACTTATTAAGAATATAGAACTCAATAATCTATTGGATGAAATTAAAGTGTTAAAGTTGGGAGTTGGAGCAGAAAAAGGAATTTTGAATTTTACAACAGATAGAACTGTGATGAATAGTGTTACTGATAGGAATGGGGAAAATGTAGCTCAAGTTCAAGTTGTAACTTTAGATAGTGTGTTGGAATCAAAAAAGCCAACATTTATGAAGATAGATATTGAAGGGTTTGAGTATAATGCTTTGAAGGGAGCTGTTAAGACATTAAGTAATCCATCATTAAAATATTTAATGATTGAGTTTAATAACTCTGGAAATAAGTATGGATTTAAAGATGAAGATGTATACGAAATTGTTACAAATTTTGGGTTTATTCCGATACGCTATAACGTAGAGCAAAAAAAAATAAAAAAAATAAACTCATTTAATAGAGATAAATTTAACACGTTATTTATTAGAAGTGAATATGCTTAAACTATATACGAATTCAAATTTTCTAAAAGCTGAGTATCGTAAACATATATTTCCGCTATTACTTGATTTACACTTCTTAAAGCAAGAAAAATTATTGAATTATTACACTTTAGTAAACTCAATTAAAAAAGCTGACATTGTGGTTGTTCCTATTGAGTATCAGCAAGCAATAAAGTATCCTGTACAATTGCAAAAATTGTATGAATTAGCTTTAAATAATAACAAGCCAATTTGGGTATATACAGGAGGAGATTTTGGTTATACTATTAACAAACCAAATGTTTTTAATTTTAGATTGGGTGGGTTTCATACCAAATTAAATAAAAAAACAATAATTGTACCTTCATTAATACAAGACCCCTATTTAGAATACTTAAAAACGAAGTTTACACCACTTAAAAAAGAAGAAAAACCAACAATAGGTTTTGTTGGGCATGCAAAGGGGGGAGTAACTAAGTATATAAAAGAATTCATTGTATATTTAAAAACGAATACAGTACGTATTTTAAAAAAAATAAAGATTGATTATCAAACTTTTTACCCTTCAAGTATAAAAAGAGCAAAATATTTAAAAATTTTAAAAAATGATGTTAATATAAAGGATAATTTTATATTGCGTAATCAATATAGAGCCGGTGTAAAAACTAAAGAAGAACGCGAAAAAACGACACAAGAGTTTTATGATAATATTGTAAATAATTTATATACCTTTTGCATTAGAGGAGCGGGTAATTTTTCAGTACGTTTTTATGAAACATTAGCAGTAGGAAGAATCCCTGTATTATTGGATACGGATTGTTTGTTACCTTTATCAAATAGTATTGATTGGGAAAAACATTGTGTGATTATAAAAAATGGAAATACTAATGCAATAGTAAAGCAGTTATTAAATTTCCATGCATGCAAATCTGAAAAAGAGTTAGAACAAATACAAAAAAGTAATAGGGAATTATGGAATAATTATTTAAAAAGAGATACTTTTTTTATAGCTGTTCATCAAAACTTTAAGGCTAAAAATAAAATCACAAATAATGAATTTTAGTTTAATTATCTGCACTTATATGCGTCCAATAGCGTTAATTACGTTATTAGAATCTATAAAAGAGCAACAGTTATATCCCAATGAAATTATTATTGTTGATGGCTCTACAAATGATAAAACAGGAGATGCCTTAAAACAAAAAGTATATACAAACCTACAATACTTTAAAGTTACAACTAAAAATAGAGGCTTAACTAAGCAGCGAAATTACGGAATTTTAAAAGTTACTGATGCTTCAAAAATAGTTTGTTTTTTAGATGACGATATTGTGCTAACCCCAACATATTTTCAAAACCTAATACAAACGTACCAAAAATACCCAAACGCAGGTGGAGTTGGTGGTTATATTTTAGAGGAGATAAAATGGCATAAATTAACCAATACCGAAGATGTTAAATTTAATGAATATGAAATAGACGGTTATGTACGTAGTTTGGGAAGTAGAAATGTACTCCGTAAAAAATTAGGATTACTACCCAATACACCACCTTGTATAATGCCAGAATTTTCCAACGGTTTTTCAGTAGCAAGTTTACCACCAAGTGATAAAATATATTTAGCAGAATACTTTATGGGAGGAGTATCATCCTTTAAAAAAGAAGTAGTAGATAGTATTAAATTTTCCACCTATTTTGAAGGTTATGGTTTGTATGAAGATTTGGAGTATTGTTTGCGAGTATCTAAAAAACACCAATTATATGTAAATACCGCAGCTACTTTATATCATTACCATGAAGCATCAGGTAGACCAAATAAATACAGCTACGGCAAAATGGTAGTACGTAACGGTTGGTGTGTTTGGCATACTAAATATCCAAACCCCTCATTAAAAGCACGCTTTAAATGGAACGCTATTGCATTGTTGTTAACTGTAATTAGATATTTAAATGTAATTACAACATCGCAAAAAAAAGAAGTATTTACTGAAGCAGTGGGTAGAACAGTAGGTTGGTGGAGCTTAATTTTTAATAAACCTAAAATTAATAGATAATCTTTATATAGATTGTATTAAATTGCATTTATGAAACGCTTTTTATCTGATTTAAAAAAATATAAGAAATATTCAAAAAACAAATCAAGTATAGTTTTACTTGTAGTACTCTTACCCGTTCCTGCATAACCAACCAAAAACAAGATACTCGCACCACTGTTTATCTTTAAAACTGCCTCTTTTT
>CAZSQD010000190.1:0-4361 GCA_964608925.1 uncultured Kordia sp. | reverse complement strand
AGGGCAACAAATAATGGTTTCTAGTAATGAAGATGAGGTGGTGTTTTTAGATGTTACAGACCCTGCAAATATTATTAGTATATCTACAATTAGTTATACTAATGCAGCTTATGTGCACCAAGGATGGTTTACGGAAGATTTAAAATATGTACTAATAGGTGATGAGTTAGACGAACAAAATTTTGGAAACAACACCAAAACAATAGTTTTAGATGTAACAGATTTAGACAACCCAACCATTCATATGATTTATGAAAATCCAGACGGAGTAGAAGCAATAGACCATAATATTTATGTAAAAGGTAATTTAGCTTTTGAAGCTAATTATAGAGCAGGAATGCGCGTGTTAGATATTTCAGACATTGCTAATGGTAATTTATCTGAAGTAGGCTATTTTGACACCTATCCAACAAGTGATACAGCAAGTTTTAATGGTGCATGGAGTACCTACCCTTATTTTGCAAGTGGTAATATTATTATTAGTGATATTGAAGGTGGCTTGTTTATTGTGCGTAAATCAGGAACATTATCCGTAGCAGGTAATGCATTAAATCCATCAGAAATTACAATTTTTCCAAATCCCGCTACTACAGAAATTAAAGTAACCTCAAAAAATAAAAATATTACACAAGTAGCTTTATATAACATTTTAGGGCAAGAAGTATTATCTTATAAGAATGAGAGTCATCTACAGGAAGTTACGTTGAATATAAAAACTGTAAATGAAGGTGTTTATATTTTAAAAATAAACAATACAATAGCTAAAAAAGTAGTAATAAATAGACCGTAATGTGTTTAATATAGGGGCAACAACCTGAAGGTTTAATTTGCCCAATGTTTACATAAAAAGTTAATAAAATGAAGATTAATATATTGAACTCTTATATAAAGAAAGTTTATTAAAACTCCTCAATAATTATCAAGATGGAATATAGCTTCATAATTAAAATAAAATCATATGTATAAAATAGTAACCATATTAAGTTGTTCACTACTTTTTATCTTCGGATGTAAAAACGATGATGATTGTATAGATCCATCAGTGGTACCAGTAGCAACTTTTACGGGTACAGTAGCTAGCTTATCTAACTTTGGAGGTTCTCAAAACGATTCATATAGATCCGTAACTGCAACTACAGATGGCGGCTATATTGTAACTGGATATACCCAAAGTATTGACGGTGATATTACCGATAAAACCGTAGAAGAATTTGATTATTGGGTGGTAAAATATGCGAGTGATGACACCTTACAATGGTCAAAAACCTTTGGAGGCAGTCAAGACGATAGAGCCAACCAAATTATTCAAACTAATGATGGTGGTTATGCACTAATTGGCTATAGTAAAAGTAACGACTTAGACGTAATAGGAAACCAAGGTTTAAAAGATTTTTGGGTGCTAAAATTAGATGCTTCAGGTAGTATTTCTTGGCAAAAAGATTTCGGATTTAGTGGTAATGACAAAGGGATAACACTAATACAAACTACAGATGGAGGTTATCTTTTAGGAGGTATAATTGATGTTACCGCTTCTGGTGGCTTAGGAACTGACAAAAGCATGCAAATTAACCATGCAGGAGGTGATTATTGGGTTATAAAGTTAGACGCTTCAGGCACTAAGCAATGGCGAAAATTTTATGGTGGTGGACAAACCGACACACTAAATGATGTAATTCAAACTACAGATGGCGGATTTTTATTAGTAGGTGATTCTGACAGTAATGATGTAGATATCAATAACAACAAAGGAAGTTATGATTTTTGGATAGTAAAAATCAACAATTCAGGAGTGTTACAATGGGAAAATTCTTATGGTGGCACCGAAATTGAAAAAGGATATAGCATCACCAAAACTACCGATGGTAATTATGTAATTGTAGGAGATGCCCGTAGTACGGATGGTGACTTGACCAACTCAAAAGGCAATGCCGATGTTTGGGTGGTTAAAATAAATGATAATGGAAGTATTATTTGGCAAAAAAACTATGGAGGAAGTAGTTTTGATAACGCAAGAAGTGTGGTTACTGCTACTAATGGTGGCTTTTTTATTACCGGAAGTTCACGTAGTTTAAACATAGATGCCTCAACAAACAACGGTCAAAATGATGTGTGGATTTTAAAAATTTCGGAAAACGGAAATTTAGATTGGCAAAAATCATTAGGAGGTTCGGAAATAGAAGTAGGTTACGGAATTACACAATTACAAGACGGTAGTATTGTGGTAGTTGGAGATACCGTTAGTGATGATTTTGATTTCCCGAACAATAAAGGATTTAAAGATGCATTAATCATCAGAATTAATTAAAAGGAATTTAATCGATAAAAAAATAAAATTATGAAAAAATATATTTTTCTATTTGTAGTAGCAATCAGCCTTTTTTCTTGCACAGAAGATGATGGTGTAAGCTATCAAAACACAGCAACACCAGTAACCGTTAATTTTTCTCATAATTGGGATGGTACAAATGTTACCGCAAATGAATTCAATACTTTAAACTACACCAATGCACATGGTGAAACCGTAAGTTTAACACGTTTACGTTATTTAGTTTCTAAAATTCAATTGCATAAAGCAGATGGCACCAGTATTGAATTGAAAGATTATAATTTGGTAGATGTAACCAATAACACTAATTTAAGTTTTACATCTGCAAGTAATATTCCATTGGGAAACTACACAATGAGTATGGTTTTTGGTTTTAATGAAGCTGATAATCAAATTAATAATATTCCTTTAAACACCGTTTCTTGGAATTGGCCAGCTATGTTGGGTGGTGGTTATCATTTTATGCAAATGGAAGGAAAATACAGTACGGACGGTGGTGTAACACAAAACACATACGCTTACCATATGGGTACTGCTCGTGTAAGTATAGGTAATTTTGAACCCAATCATTTTACAGTAAATTTAGGGGTAGTAACCATTGCAGAAAATCAAAATTTAGAAATTAAAATGAACATTTCCGAGTGGTACAAGAACACTTATACGTGGGATTTAACACAATATAACAATACATTAATGCCAAATTATGCCGCACAAAAGCACATGCTTGAAAATGGGCCAACGGTATTTAGTTTAGGAAATTAATAAAAAGACTTTCTTGATTGTAGAAGATAGGCTATAAAAGTTACGGTTTTAAAACCTTTAATAAAATATGAAGAAAATAATATACATATGCATCGCAGTACTAGTTATCTCTTGTTCTAAAGACGATACTACACCAACTACAGGCTATACACCAACTCCAGCACCTTTACAAATACCACAAGTATTTAGTAATAATATACTACCGCCTATTATTCCTCCAGGAAACCCACAAACAGTAGAAGGTGTAGCGCTGGGTAGAAAATTATTTTATGAAACACTTTTGTCAGCAGATAATACCCAATCTTGCTCCAGCTGTCATAGTCCAGCCAATGCTTTTACAGCCAATGCTCAATTAAGTGAAGGTATTGACGGTTTAGTTGGTACCCGAAATTCCATGCCATTATTTAATTTAGCGTGGAATTATGATAATAAATTCTTTTGGGACGGTAGAGAATTCGGGTTAGAAATGCAAGCACAAAAACCTGTAGAAAACCCAGTAGAAATGCACAATACTTGGCAAAATGCACTACAAGCATTACAAAACACAACGGAATACCCACCATTATTTGAGCAAGCATTTGGAAGCACTCAAATAACAAAAATGAAAGTAGTAAAAGCAATTGCACAATTTGAACGTACTTTAATATCAGCCAATTCAAAATTTGATAGGCATTTATTAGGAACCTATACCTTAACTACTGCTGAACAAAATGGATTAAATGTTTTTATGGATGAAGCTGCAGGAGATTGCTTCCACTGCCACGGAAGCCCTAACAATCCATTATGGACAGATAATCAATTTCACAACAACGCTTTAGATGCTACATTTACCGATTTAGGTTTAGGTGAAGTAACTGGAGACCCTAATGATAATGGATGGTTTAAAGCACCCTCTTTACGTAACTTATCCTTTACAGCACCGTATATGCATGATGGGCGTTTTAGCACCTTAGGAGGTGTAATTCATCATTATAGTGAAAACTTGCAAAGCTCTGCTACAAATGACCCTTTAATGAAAAATATTGGAGCAGGAGGAAATCATTTAACCCCACAGCAAAAAACAGATTTGTTAGCGTTTTTATTATGCTTAAATGATACGGACTTTACTACAAATCCAAATTTTCAAGAACCATAAAAAGGTGAGGTGCTTAAAAAAAGTAGCTAACAAACGTAAATTACCACATTATCGTAGAAATAATAATATTGTTTTAGTATCAGGATATTTCAATATATTAAATTGGTATAATATAAAAAAATCCCCTTTGAAAACTTC
>CAZSQD010000189.1:0-4363 GCA_964608925.1 uncultured Kordia sp. | reverse complement strand
GCAGAAGAAAGAGCACATATTTTAGAAGGACTAATCATAGCTTCAGATAATATTGATGAGGTTATTGCTTTAATAAGAGCATCTTCAAATACTGAAGAAGCGCGTAATAAATTAATTGAACGTTTTAAATTAACGGATATTCAATCACGCGCTATTGTAGAAATGCGTTTACGTCAATTAACAGGTTTAGAGCAAGATAAATTACGTGCGGAGTATGATGAAATCATGCTTACCATTACAGATTTAAAAGATATTTTAGCAGACGTAAATCGTAGAATGACCATTATTAAAGATGAATTACTAGAAATTCAACGTAAATATGGTGATGAGCGTCGTTCTGTAATAAATTATGCAGGTGGTGATGTATCTATAGAAGATTTAATACCAAACAAAAAAGTAGTAATTACCATTTCTCATGCAGGGTATATTAAACGTACCTCTTTAGAAGAATATAAAACTCAAAATAGAGGAGGAGTAGGAGCAAAAGGTACAGCAACCCGTAATGAAGATTTCTTAGAACATTTATTTGTAGGTACCAACCACCAATATATGTTGTTCTTTACACAAAAAGGGAAATGTTTTTGGATGCGTGTTTATGAAATACCAGAAGGTAGTAAATCATCAAAAGGTAGAGCAATACAAAACTTGGTAAATATTGATCCAGATGATAAAGTAAAAGCATTCATTTGTACACAAGATTTAAAAGATGAAGAATATATTAATAGTCATTATGTAGTTATGGCAACTAAAAAAGGTCAAGTAAAAAAGACCTTATTAGAACAATATTCTCGTCCACGTACCAATGGTATTAATGCCATTACTATTAAAGATGGTGATGAATTGTTAGAAGCCAAATTAACTGACGGTAACAGTCAAATCATGATGGCTGCAAAATCTGGTAAATCAATCCGTTTTGAAGAAGCTAAAACACGTCCAATGGGTCGTGGAGCATCTGGAGTTAGAGGTATCCGTTTGGCAAGTGATAAAGATGAAGTTATTGGTATGATTGCTGTAAAAGAAGGTGATGGTAGTAATGTTTTAGTAGTGTCAGAAAAAGGATACGGTAAACGCTCTAAATTAGAAGATTATCGTATTACTAACCGTGGCGGTAAAGGAGTAAAAACCATTAATGTAACGGATAAAACGGGAGGTTTGGTTGCTATTAAAAACGTAACTGATGCTGATGATTTAATGATTATTAATAAATCAGGCTTAACCATACGTATGGCAATTTCGGATTTAAGAGTAATGGGGCGTGCAACTCAAGGAGTTCGTTTAATTAACTTAAAAGGTAAAGATTCTATTGCAGCTGTAGCAAAAGTTATGGCAAGTGAAGATGATTTAGATGAAGAGGAAACAACCACACCAGAAGATGGCACAACTATTGCAAACAATAGTAATGAAGAAGAATAAAAAACAAAAATGAATATAAAGTAAAACCACATTATCGTTAGTATATAGCAATATTGTGGTTTTCTTTTTTAACCTCAAAATAATAATAAAATGAAAAAACAAATACTTGCAGTCGCATTTTTAGGATTAACAACAATTTCTTTTGCTCAAAAAGCAGAAGTTAAAGCGTTAGAAAAAGCCGTAAAATCAGAAAAATTTGCACAAACAGCATCCTTAATTTCTGCAGCAGAAAAATTAATTGCCAATGCTGATGATAAAACCAAAGCAAAGTTTTACTATTTAAAAGCAAAAGCAATATTAAATGGAACAAATTTTGGAGCAATTGCAGCAGCATTAAAAGAATTTGATGCAAATGGAACGTCAAAATACACGACAGAAATTAAAAAATTAAAAGAAAGTATATCCGCTAAATTAGTAAATGAAGTAGTCGCTAACCCAAAAGACTCAAAAGCAAATAGTAAATTATATACTGCGTATCAATTATCAGGAGATCAAGATTATTTATATTATGCTGCAACGGGGTTAATAGAAAAAAAAGAGTATAAAAAAGCATTACCATTATATGAAGAGTTGAAAACACTAGGGTATACAGGTATAAAAACTCAATATAAAGCCTATAATAAAAAAACACGTAAAGATGATGTTTATGATAACAAAACCATGAGAGATTTTGCAATAAAAGCAGGTACGCATATTAAGCCTACCGAAGCTAAGACTGCATCAGTACAAGGTAATATTATTAAAAACATAGCATATATGTATGTTGGAATAGGAGAAACCGATAAGGCAATAACAGCAATAAAAGAGGCTAGAGCAGTAGCTCCTAATGATATTTCGCTATTAATGACAGAAGCTAATTTATATTTAAAATTAGATCAAAAAGATAAATATCAAGCATTGATAAAAGAAGCCATTAAGCAAGACCCAAACAATTCAGGTTTATTGTATAATTTAGGTTTAATAGCGTCACAACAAGGGAAAATAGAAGAAGCTAAAGGGTATTATACAAAATGTTTAGCAATAAGCCCTAATGATATTAATGCTAATAATAATATGGCTTTATTGATATCTGCTAGAGAAAAAACAATTATTACAGAAATGAATAACCTAGGAACCTCATCTGCTGATAATAAAAAATATGATGCTTTACAGGCAGAAAGAACAAAAATGTATACCGAATTATTGCCTTATTATGAAAGAATTTTAGAGTCTGATGCAAAAAATAAAGATGCTGCACAAAACTTAAAAAGTATTTATAGTGCATTAGGTAATACCGTAAAGTATAAAGAAATGAAAGCTTTATTAGAGAGTTTATAAACGTAGAAATTCTAAACAAAAAAAAAGGGAAGCAATTTGCTTCCCTTTTTTTGTATAAAAAACTATAAATAAGTACATTTATCAACTTAAAATAAATACCATAAGGCTATGTCTATTAATCAACAATTAAAACAACTCAAAAGGATATTTGGAGGGGAAATTCATGTTGATAAATTACATAAAACCATTTATGCTACAGATGCATCCGTATATAGAATAGTACCCTTGGGAGTTGCTTACCCAAAAGGGATAGCAGATATTAAAATATTAATAGACTTTGCTACTCAAAACGAAACGTCATTAGTGCCAAGAGCGGCAGGAACCTCTTTAGCAGGTCAATGTGTTGGTGAAGGTTTAGTTGTAGATGTATCTAAACATTTTACTAAAATTTTAAGTTTTGATGAAATAAAAAAACAAGTTACCGTACAATCAGGAGTTGTTAGAGATGAACTCAATCAATATTTAAAACCATACGGTTTGTTTTTTGGACCTAATACATCAACAGCAAATAGGTGTATGATAGGTGGTATGGTAGGTAATAATTCATCTGGCACAACATCAATACAATACGGAGTAACACGCGATAAAATAGTGCAATTAAAATGTATTTTGTCAGACGCTAGTGAGGTAATATTTGAAAATCTATCCGAAGCTGAATTTGAACAAAAATTAAAATTGACCACATTAGAAGGGGATATTTATCGGTTCATTCATCTAGAATTATCGAAACCTGAAGTACAGCAAGAAATTATAAATGAATTCCCGAAACCAGAAATTCACCGTAGAAATACAGGATATGCAATTGATGAATTGTTAAAGTCATCAATTTTTTCTTCGGAAGAAGCTCCGTTTAACTTATGTAATTTATTATCAGGTAGTGAAGGTACATTAGCGTTTACAACCGAAATTACGTTACAATTAGATAATTTACCACCTACCGAAACCTTAATGGTTGCTGCCCATTATAAAAGCATTAAAGACTGTTTAAATGATGTAGAAAAAACAATGCAGCACAATTTGTATACTTGTGAAATGATGGATAAAATCATTTTAGATTGTACTAAAAACAATGCAACGCAACAAAAAAATAGATTTTTTATAAAAGATGACCCGCAAGCAATATTGATGTTAGAGGTAAGAGGGAACTCAATACCTGATGTGCAAAACAAAGCAGATAAATTGATAGCATCTCTTGAAAAATCACAATTAAGTTATGCAAACGTAATATTAAAAGGGGTTGAAATTGCACAAGCAATGGAGTTACGTAAAGCAGGTTTAGGCTTGTTAGGTAATATTATTGGCGATAAAAAAGCAGTAGCCTGTATTGAAGATACTGCGGTAGCGTTACCAGATTTATCTAATTTTATAGCCGATTTTACAGTGTTGATGCAAAAATACAACCAAGAAGCGGTGTATTATGCACATGCAGGAGCGGGAGAAATACATTTACGGCCTATCTTAAATTTAAAGAAAACGGAAGATGTAGGTTTGTTTAGAAAAATTACGACAGATGTTGCGCATTTAACCAAAAAATATAAAGGTTCATTTAGTGGAGAACATGGTGATGGTATTGTGAGAGCAGAGTTTTTATCCATAATGATTGGTAAAAAAAATTACGAATTATGTAAGCAAG
>CAZSQD010000188.1:0-4444 GCA_964608925.1 uncultured Kordia sp. | reverse complement strand
GTAACTTGCTCAAAAAATAAATTAACAAACTATGGAAACATTAAGATTTTTACACTCATACTTAGCATATATCGTAGTCATAACAGTTGCATTAGCAAGTGTAAATAGTATTATAGGTATGTTTACTAAAAAGAAATTTGGTACAAAAGACTTTAGGCTGGCGTTATTCGGGTTAATATTCACACACACACAAGTACTATTGGGTATTATCTTTTTTGTATTCGCAAATGATTTTGGTGAAACGCCAATGGGAGAAATTATGAAATCTTCTGTTTTGCGTTTAAAAAATGTAGAACATCCAATGTTAATGGTAATAGCGGTAATATTGTTGACTATCGGTTATTCAAAACACAAAAACATGCGTACATCGGCAAGTAAATTTAAAATATTAGCCATTACGTATAGTTTAGCTTTTATTGCAATTTTAGCAATGATACCTTGGAGTACTTGGTTAGGATAATCAAATCAATATCATACTTATAGAGTCGCCTAAATAATTATTTTTTTAGGCGATTTTTTTGTTTTGGGCGTTACCACAAGGGTCGTGCTGTTGTTGCAATCTTTCAAAAGGATTTTCACGCCATCACTAATACCAATTTAACAGGATAATTAATTGCATTTGTATATCATTTTATGAAAGCCTATTTTTGTTGTATGAACAAAAGCTTATTACAGCAAATAAATTCGCCCAACGATTTAAGAAAATTAAACACCGTACAGTTGCCACAACTTGCAAAAGAGTTGCGTGAATTTATTATTGATATTGTTGCCACAAAAGAAGGGCATTTAGGAGCATCTTTAGGAGTTGTAGAGCTTACTATTGCATTACATTATGTTTTTAATACGCCAATTGATAATTTAGTTTGGGATGTAGGACATCAAGCATACGGGCATAAAATTTTAACAGGTAGGCGAGATAATTTTCATACCAACAGGCAACTAAACGGAGTTTCTGGTTTTCCTAACCGATCAGAAAGCAAGTATGATGCGTTTGGTGTAGGGCATTCTTCCACCTCTATTTCGGCAATTTTAGGGATGGCAATTGCGGCTAATTTAAAAGCCGAAACCCAAAAACATCACATTGCAGTTATTGGAGATGCCTCTATAGCAAGCGGAATGGCATTTGAAGCTTTAAATCATGCAGGAGTTACGGATGCTAATGTTTTAGTTATTTTAAATGATAATGCAATTGGTATTGACCCTAGTGTGGGGGCTTTAAAATCCTATTTAACAAGTATTAAAAAAGGAAAATCAAACCATCAGCACAATATTTTTGAAGCATTAAATTTTGAATATTCAGGACCTATTGATGGGCATAATTTATCCGAAGTAATTACTGAATTAAAGAGGCTAAAAACAATAAAAGGACCTAAATTTTTACATATAGTTACTACAAAAGGAAAAGGTTTAAAACAGGCAGAAGAAAATCAAGTAACCTACCATGCTCCTGGAAAATTTGATGCAGAAACAGGCGAATTAACACCTAAAATTATAGAAAATTTATCACCAAAATATCAAGATGTTTTTGGGGAAACTATTTTAGATTTAGCCTTAAAAAATGATAAAATTATTGGTATTACACCAGCAATGCCAACAGGGAGTTCCTTAAAAATAATGATGGAAGCATTGCCAAAACGTGCTTTTGATGTGGGTATAGCAGAGCAACATGCGGTAACACTTGCAGCCGGAATAGCTACTCAAGGAATGATTGTGTATTGTAATATATACTCCACTTTTTTACAACGTGCTTATGACCAAGTAATACATGATGTTTGTTTACAAAACCTACCTGTAATTTTTTGTTTGGATAGAGCGGGTTTAGTGGGAGAAGATGGGGCTACACACCATGGTGTTTTTGATATTGCTTTTTTACGTTGTATCCCTAACTTAATTATTTTTGAACCCATGAATGAGGTGGAGTTACGTAATATATTATACACTGCTCAATTAGGTTTGAGTCATCCAATTGCTATTCGTTACCCAAGAGGTAGAGGGGTTTTGGTAGATTGGAAACAACCGTATCAAAAAATAGAAATAGGTACAGGAGTAGGTGTTAAAAAAGGAAGTCAAATAGCTATTTTAACCATCGGGCATATTGGTAATACCGTTGTTGATGTTTTTAAAAAAATACCCGAAACAAAAATAGATTTGGTTTCGCACTACAACATGCGTTTTATAAAACCTTTAGATAAATACCTATTAAAAGAAATATTTAAAAACCATAAAACCATTATTACTATTGAAAATGGTGTAATTATAGGTGGTTTTGGAACGGCTATTTTAGAGTTTGCCTCAATTTATAATTACACAAATAAAATAGAGCGTTTAGGTATTTCAGATAACTTTGTTGAACAAGGTACTGTGAAGGAACTACAAGATATGGAAGGAATTTCTGCTTTAAAAATTCATACTACTCTAATGCAGTATTTATAAATTATTAGTTTCATCTTTTTAATGTAAAATGTCCCATTTTTTCTTGCTGAATACCATTCGTATTTTCAGTATATACAATTTTAAACCAATAATCAGCTGCTGGTAATTGATTGTTATTATGTAACCCATCCCAACCTGTTTTATTTTGTTGTTTAATTTGAAATAATGGTTTGCCATAGCGGTCAAAAATATGTATTGTAGCAGCTGTAAATTCTTGCCTATTTTTAATGAGCCAAGTATCGTTAATACCATCTCCATTTGGAGTGAAGTATTTAGGGTAATCTAAAATTACAACTCTTATTATTTTTTCAAAGCAATAATTGGTATCTGTTATAGTTATAGTGTGTGTACCTGGAGTTACATTATTGAAAACGAAGTCTGTTTGAAAACCAGCAGCATCAATGCGAAACAAATAAGAGGCATTACCTTCTACAAATGCTGTAATTTGATGTAGGTTTCCAAAATTTTCTGAAGTAACTTTTGCTGTAGCAATTTGGGGTGCTGTTGTAATAAAGTAATTTATAGGTTTAAGCAACACCCCGTAGTAGTATCTTCTATTCGCCCATATACTTGTTGTGGGTTTATGCTGTTTTGAAAGGCATACGCATATGGTATGAGGTTAATAGCGTCTTTTGCGTCTTGTAGGGTAAGATGATACGTTACAGGTGAAGGATTGTCACTATTTAATTCTAATATAATATCTTCCTCGGTATCTCTTAAATTAATTTCGGTTAATCCATTTTGTATCGTATCGGTATCACATAAAGTAAAACTCATAGGGGTTTCTGAGATTACTTCGTTATTAAAAGTAACTGCGGTATAGTCTTCAATAACAAGAGTATTTCCATCAGGGAGTGTAAAAGTAACTTCTGCTTTATAAATGTTTTCACTATTTGGACAAACATTTATAGTATTTGTATCTCCAATTATTTGATTACCGTTAGTTACGTCATACCAAGTAATTTGAGTATTAGAAATTCCAGAAGGAGTAAATAACCAAGATTCATTAGTAATTGCCCAATCACCTGTATTTCTATTAGGTGGTGTAATACCCATTGTACCTGTAGCATTTTGTAAACCAATTAAACTATTGCCATTATTCCAGTTTGAACAGGATGATTTTTGTTTAATATTTATTTGAATAGCGTTGGTAGATTCATAGAGTATAATTTGAAAAGTTGAGGTTACACTTTCACATTCAAATAATGGAACTTGATCATAACTTACTACTAATTTTCGACACGGATAATCGCCAAAAATATCCCATCCTATTTTACCTCCCTTACTCGGGTCAATATCATGAAATACGCCAAAAATGGCATTTTTTATTTTTTTCGATTCGCCAACGGATGGAAAATTTGCATTCGGAATACCTAAATTAAATTTCCAAGGACAAAAATCCTCATTTTCAGGAGTTGAAGGAGCACTGGTATTATGTCCATTGTTATTTGTGTTGTTTAAATTAAAAGAAATTGCTCCGTTAGAACTAATAACTGCTTCAGAATATTTTTGACCATAAAATGAAAAATCAAATGGTAATTGAACTTTCGGATCAGACCATACATCATCAATATTTACGCTTATAGGGTGTGATAATCCTGAGAATGGAAATTGTGGATTATAGTCCATTGATTGTACACTATAATTTGTTGTAGCGCCAATTTGAGGATAGTTAGCTACTAAGTTTGTGCAGCCTGTTTCTGAGTTGCAATTTACAAAAGTTGGGTTACCATTATTAATGGTAACTTCTGGACAAACATCTGTTTGGCTAAATAATGAAATGGAAAACCATATACTCAACCAAAAGATATAATGATTTTTTTTGGGCATAATCAATATAAATTTAGCGCAATATATTGATTATAAAGTGATTGTGAGTAACAAATGTTGCATGCAAGTACATTTGTGTTGTAAAAGGTTGAAAATGTTATTACTTATAAATCAGCGTTTTAAGGAAAAATGCGCTCTAAATTCTTTTTGAGTAGCATTACCTACTTCACCTTCTATGTAA
>CAZSQD010000187.1:0-4471 GCA_964608925.1 uncultured Kordia sp. | reverse complement strand
ATACTCTTGTTTTATTGAACTACAAGATAAGAAATTATCTACTGACCTCTATAAACATTATTTAAAAGGCATTCAATTATCAGAAAAGATTCAAGATACCGTAAGTACAGCTACACTTTATTCTAATTTAGGCTTGTTATATTCGGGCTTTATAGAGCAAGATTCCGCTCGGTACTATTTTGATAAAGCCCTAAAATTAAATTCAACTAATAAATTGGCTATTTATATTAACTATGCCAATAGCTACCAAAAAGAAAACCAACACCAAAAAGCATTAGAGTATTTAGAATTAGCTAAAAAAGTACCCATTAAAAAATATAAAAAAGGATATTTAAAATTTCTTTATCGTAAATTAAATTAGCCAATAGCTATAGTAAAACCAACCAGTATAAAAAAACCTTTGAAGCCTATAACACATACAATATATACAAGGATAATATTAATGTAACTGAACAAAACAAAAGTATTGCCGCTACCGAAGAAAAATATCAAAATGAAAAACTACGTGCCAATAATTTAGAAATAGACGCCCAACGTAAAGAAACCAAAAACTGGCTTATTGGTGCAGTGCTCCTTTTGCTATTTACAGGAGCTATTGCCTACTTTATTAATAAAAACAGCAAACGCAAGCAATTATTAGCCGAAAAAGATAAAGCACTACACATGCAAAAAGTGAGTACTTTATTAAAAGAACAAGAATTGATGAGTATTGACGCTATGATTGAAGGTCAGGAAAAAGAACGCCAACATATTGCAAATGATTTACATGACGATTTGGGAGCTTTAATGGCAACCATAAAACTACATTTAAACGCCATACAAAGTAACAAACAACCTTTATTACAAATAAACGCACTCATTAATGAGGCATACAGTAAAATACGCGGTATGGCACACAGCAGAAATGCTGGAGTAATGGCGCAAGATGGACTACTCAAGGCTCTACACAAAGTGGCCTATACCATAAACCTAAGCAAGCAATTACACATAAATATTGTACCCTTTGGTTTAGACAGTCGTTTGGATAATAGCTTAGAATTAACTATATTTAGGACCATTCAAGAGTTAATTACCAATATCATTAAACACGCAAACGCTACCGAGGCTACTATATACCTTACCCAGCATGAAGATAGTTTAAACATTATGGTGGAAGACAACGGAATTGGTTTTAACCTAAACACAATTAATCAAAAAAACGGTATGGGTATTCATAGTATTGACAAACGCATTGAGCATTTAAACGGTACTATTGATATTGAAACAGCACCTAAACAAGGTACTACCGTAATAATAGACATCCCTTTATGATTACAGTAGCCATTGCAGAAGATCATCAAGCCTTAATTGATGGATTAACACTTTTATTGAAAAATCATGATACTATTAAAATTATTAGCACCGCCCTTAATGGCGAAGAGTTGCTTGCTAAAATAAAAAACAAGCAACCTCATGTAGTTGTTACGGATATTAGAATGCCAAAAATGGATGGCATTCAAGCTACCAAAATGATTAAAAAATTGAACCCTAACATAAAAGTCATTGCTTTTACTATGTTTGACCAACCAGACGCTATACAACAAATGTTAGCAGCTGGTGCTGATGGTTATATTTTAAAAAATTCTCCTTTAACTACTGTAGAAAAAGCAATTGAAGCCGTTTATAATGGTAAAACTTTTTTTGATGCCGCAATTAATATTTCCGATTTTGAGTACAACACCAACAACACTCAAAAAAGCTTGTTAACCAAACGTCAACAAGAAATATTGCATTTAATAGGACAAGGAAAAACCTCAAGAGAAATAGCTACTTTGCTATTTATAGGTATCCATACCGTTGATACCCACCGTAAAAATATGGCGCGTGTTTTAGGACTAAACGGTAAAGGCGAATTACTGCGCTATGCCCTGAATAAAAAGTATAAATTTTAATCGCGGGGCGATAGCCCATCCCGTACCGAAATTTCGGTATCGAGAGGTTTAATTTCCCGATGTTTACATAGAAAGTTAATAAGATGAAGGGTAATACCTCGTACCCTTGGGTCGAGGAAGTTTATTTATTAGGTGTTAGGTGAAAATAAAATTTACATTCCTATTTCTACGCATTATAGCACAATAATCTTATTTCTTTTTTGCGAAAAACTACCTTTTTTTTACCAAAAAAACCACACTCCTCAAACCTACCGCCTAATTCACTTTTACATTTATTCTTTTGCGGCTTTACATTTTTTTACCAAATTCCTCATACCCCACTCCTAATATCTCATACCTAAATTCATCCAAATATACCCGCTATTGGGTATTGACAAGTATGCTTATTTTAAAGTTCTTTGTAACTAACTATAAAATAATTATACTATGAAAAACAAATTACTATTATTAATTACAATTTTAACATTAGGAATGTTAAAAGCAACCGCACAGGTTCCTGCTTATGAAAAAGCAGCATTAGTTGCCTTATATAACAGTACAAATGGAGCCAACTGGACAGACAACACCAATTGGAACAGTACACAACCCGTATCCACCTGGTTTGGCATTACTGTTGAAAATATAGCTGGAGTTGATCATGTTACCCGAATTGATATGAATAACAATAACCTTGTAGGCACATTACCTACTCAAATAGGAGATTTTCCAGAATTAAAAACGCTATTTTTATATAATAGTATTGGTATGGCGGGATCCACCATACCTTCACAGATTACTTTTTTATCTAAATTACAATCTATTGCATTTTGGAATAACGGAATGAGTGGCGTAATACCTGCTGGAATGAGTAATTTACAAAGTCTAATAGCTATCTATTTTGCTGGCAATAACTTTTCAGGTGCTGTACCTAATTTTTCAACACCAAATAAAAGTGCACTATGGTTAGCACAAAATAGGTTTGAATTTGGTGATTTTGAAAATCAATTTACTACCTACCAAGGGTTTGGTAGTGGTTTTACATATTTTCCGCAAAATCAATTTTATGAAGAGGTTACTACTGAAGAAACTTTAGGTAGTACATTTACACTAACCACTACGGTAAGTGGTACAGCAAATAATTACCAATGGTATAAAGTAAATACTACATATTGGTCACCAAATATAGCAGATGCAACAGCAGTTACAGGAGCAACTAATAATACATTAACCATAACCAATGCTCAAAATAATGATTTTGGTTATTATTATTGTGCGGTTACCAGTAACAATGTGCCTAACTTAGAAATTAAAAAAGAAAAAATAAGAGTAGTTCAGCCCGTACCAACGGCAGAAAAAAATGCTTTAATTGCACTCTATAATGCAACGGACGGACCAAACTGGACAAACAACACCAATTGGAATACCACAGCACCTATTGCTACTTGGAGTGGTGTAACTGTAGCTAATGGTCATGTAACTGTTGTTAGTAAAGGAGCACAAAATTTAACGGGTGTATTACCTATTGAGTTACAAAACTTAACGGGCTTAATAACACTTTATGTACACAACAATAATTTAAGTGGTACCATACCTAATTTAACGGGTATCACTACCTTACAAAATTTAGCGTTTAGTAACAATAATTATCATTTTGCTGATTTTGAAAATGAATTTGCTACCTATAGCACTTTAAACAATTTATATTACAAACCACAAAACAAATTAGCTACTGAAGATACATTTGATATGGTAATAGGTAATACCTATACTATGGTTATGCCAGCAGTAAATGGTACAGGAGTTACGTACCAATGGTACAAAAATGATGTAGCCATTACAGGAGCTATTAATTTAACTTATAATCTAACAAATGCACAAATAGCAGATGCCGCTGATTATACGTGTAAAGCAAGTAGCCCAATAGTAATAGATTTAACTATTGATAGAAAAATGATTCATTTATACAGTACTATTAACGCTGCTGATAAAAATGCATTAGTAATTTTATATTACGCAACCACAGGTGCAAATTGGACAAATAGCACCAACTGGAATACAGCAATACCTGTATATGACTGGTTTGGCGTAACCGTACAGGGTACAAGAGTAACAGGTGTTAATTTACCAACCAACAATTTAGTAGGCACACTACCTACGCAAATAGGTGATTTAACTGCTTTAATTGACTTCAGGCTTAATAATAACCAAGTATCAGGTAGCATCCCTACTTCAATTGGAAATCTAACACAATTGCATACGTTAGGGTTACAGGATAATCAATTAACCGGAAATCTACCCGCAGAAATAGGCGATATAACGAGTTTAAGACTTTTATATTTATGGAATAACCAGCTTGACGGCACAATACCAACGGAGATAGGTAATTGCACTAATTTACGTAATTTATCATTAGAAGATAATCAGTTTACAGGAGCAATACCAGTTGAATTAGGTAACTTAATAAACCTAGAACATCTTTGGTTATTAAACAATCAATTAACAGGTAAGCTACATTCAAGGTTCTAACGCAACAAATCGTTGTCGTTAATTAATAATGCTAA
>CAZSQD010000186.1:0-4506 GCA_964608925.1 uncultured Kordia sp. | reverse complement strand
CTCGTTATGCAGGAGAATACAATACTTGAGTAGATGCTAATGTACGTTTAATTGATATTGATAATGTAAATGTTTTAGGTTTAGATACTTCAGATCCTAACTTTAAAGATGATTTAATTACTAAAGAAATTCATTTACCAGTAGGTAGAAGAGTGCATTTTAAAATACGCTCACAAGATGTATTACACTCCGCTTACATGCCTCACTTTAGAGCACAAATGAACTGTGTACCAGGTATGGTAACAGAGTTTTCTTTTATACCAACAATAACTACCGTAGACATGCGTAAAGATGAAGGTATTGTAACTAAAGTAGCTAATATTAATAGCATTAGAGATACACGAAGAGAAAAAGGCGAAGATTTAGATGCGTATGAGTTTGATTACTTATTGTTATGTAATAAAATTTGTGGAAAGTCACATTATAACATGCAAATGAAAATAATAGTTGAAACTCCTGCGGAGTATGATGCTTGGATTAGAAGCCAAAAACAAGCTAAAGATGTTATTAAAGTAGCTTTAAACTAATTGCTCAATTTTCTTATTGAAATTGAATAAAAGGAAGCTTAATATCTCGTATGCTTGCATCGAGTAATTTTATTAAAGATATTTAAAAAAGATTAAAATTATGTCACAAGACGATCACGGACACCATAAAGAAACTTTCATTACTAAATACATATTTAGTATTGATCATAAAATGATTTCAAAGCAATACTTAATTACCGGTTTAATTATGGGTACAATTGGTATTGTAATGTCATTATTATTTAGATTACAATTGGCGTGGCCAGAAGAACCTTTTAAAGTATTAGAAATTCTTTTAGGTGATACCATGGCTCCAGGAGGAGTTTTAGATGCAGATGCTTACTTAGCATTAGTTACTATACACGGTACTATTATGGTATTTTTTGTATTAACAGCTGGGTTAAGTGGTACCTTTAGTAACTTATTAATTCCATTACAAATTGGAGCACGTGATATGGCATCAGGATTCATGAATATGATATCCTATTGGTTATTCTTCTTGTCAAGTGTAATTATGGTCATTTCATTATTTGTTGAAGCGGGTCCAGCATCTGCAGGATGGACAATTTATCCTCCATTATCAGCATTACCACAAGCAATGCCAGGGTCTGGTATGGGTATGACATTATGGTTAGTTTCAATGGCTATCTTTATTGCATCATCATTATTAGGTTCATTAAACTATATTGTTACCGTAATTAACTTACGTACAAAAGGAATGAGCATGACACGTTTACCATTAACCATTTGGGCATTTATGGTAACCGCAATTATTGGAGTAGTTTCTTTTCCAGTATTATTATCGGCAGCTTTATTATTAATTATGGATAGAAGTTTTGGAACATCATTCTTCTTATCAGATATTTTTATTGGAGGTGAAGTATTACATTATCAAGGTGGATCACCAATATTATTTGAACATTTATTTTGGTTTTTAGGCCACCCAGAGGTATATATTGTATTATTACCAGCATTAGGGATTACTTCGGAAATTATTGCAACCAACTCTCGTAAACCAATTTTTGGGTATAGAGCCATGATTGCTTCCATTATAGCTATTGCATTTTTATCTTGTATTGTTTGGGGACATCACATGTTTGTATCAGGTATGAACCCTTTCTTAGGATCAGTATTTACCTTTACAACCTTATTAATTGCCATACCATCAGCAGTAAAAGCATTCAATTACATTACCACACTTTGGAAAGGTAACTTACAGTTTAATCCTGCAATGTTATTTTCAATCGGTTTAGTTTCTACTTTCGTTTCAGGAGGTTTAACAGGTATTATTTTAGGAGATAGTGCATTGGATATCAATGTACATGATACTATGTTTGTTGTAGCGCATTTTCACTTAGTAATGGGTGTAACAGCAGTATATGGTTTCTTAGCAGGTGTTTATCACTGGTTCCCGAAAATGTTTGGTAAAATGATGGATAAAAAATTAGGATACCTACATTTCTGGATTACTATGGTAGGTGCTTACGGAGTTTTCTACCCAATGCATTTTACAGGTTTAGCAGGTTTACCGCGTAGATATTATAACAACACAAACTTCCCTATATTTGATGATTTAGCAGATATTAATGTAATCATTACCATATTTGCTTTAATAGCAGGTTTTGGTCAATTGATATTTGTATATAACTTTATCAATAGTATTTTTTACGGACCAAAAGCACCGCAAAACCCATGGCGTTCAACTACGTTAGAGTGGACTACACCAGTAGAGCACATACATGGTAACTGGCCAGGGGATATACCAGAAGTTCATCGTTGGGCTTATGATTATAGTAAATCAGGTCATGACGAAGATTTTGTACCGCAAAATGTACCCATGAAAGAAGGTGAAGAAGAATTACATCACTAAAATACCTTATAAACTCCCTTGCTATGATTTAGTAAGGGAGTTTTTTGCAATATTTAGCAGATGTAGTTGCCAATGATTACTACCCGGGCGGGATGCTTTTACCTAACCGTCACGCAAGTTCTTCAAGTTACCGTTATGGTTACAATGGAATGGAAATGGATAATGAGGTTAAAGGGTGAAGGAAACTCTTATGACTTTGGAGCAAGAATGTTAGATGTTAGAGTAAATAGGTGGTTTGTTCCTGATGAAAAAAGTAAAGCAGACCAATCTAATTATGTTGCTTTTAGAAACAACCCAATAATATTTGTTGACCCTGACGGAAAAGATGATTGGTATTTTGATTTTACAACAAATGCTGTTTATGTTATTAAAAACGGAAAACCAAATAGATGTTTTATTACAGATTATATTTATAGCCAACCTAATAATGGTTTGTCTGTTGGTAGTTATAGAACAAAACAATATGCTGTAAATTCAAATAAGATAAAAACAATATTTACAAATAATATACCGTTATACCGTAAGGCATTAAGTATGTACCCTATAGGGAGCAATAACAAAAGAGGTATTTATAAAGCATATGATAAAATAGATGAGTTTGCATTAATTAGTGCAGTACTATCTCCTTTAGCAGCTATTGGAGCTATAGAAGCGGCACCATTTTTAGCGGCAGAATATGCATTAGTAACAGAGTCAGGGATTGTGCAATTTGGTTTAACAGAAGCTTTTACAGGATTATCAAGTAATTTTGTACTGAACTCGGGTAAAATGGCAGCTATAGGTGGAGGGTTTGAATTTGGAACTCAATATTTATCAAATGTATTTGTAAATAATGATTACAGTTTAGGTAGTATAAATTATTATTCAGTTATGATGTCAGCTACTTTTAAAGTTAACAGCTCAACAATATTGGCGCAATCTTCTTTTAAATTAGATAGATATGGTTTTAGTTTTGAAGGAGCAAACATTCCAATGAATTTTTTATTTAGAAAAACAGGTGGTAAATTGACAAGTAAATTCAATTCTACAATAGGAAATAGCTTATCTAATTTTGCTCCGAGTATAGGTGGTTTTTTACAAAATATTGGGTTGACAAGTATAAAAACTACAGTTAAATCAGTTTCTAAAGCCTATAAAAATAAACAAAAAGAAAAAAAATCTAATAATAAAAACAAAGGAGGAATATTATCTCCGAGAGATTTTTAAGAGGAAAGAATTTACAACTAAATATAGAGTAGCATTTATTGGATTTTCATTTTTACTTTTATATCATTTTTATACAGAATATAATAGAGATTATATAAAGAAAAAGGGAAAAAGAGAAATAGGATATGTTAATTTTTATTTTGCAAGAGGATATGCTTCAGGTTCAAGTATAGAATTTTCTTATTCAGTTGAAAATAAAACATTTAAAGGCAGGGATGTTACCAATGGAAAAGTAAAGTACAGTCAAAAAGGTAAGTATTATCGTATAAAATATTTAGAAGATGACCCAAGTAAAAGTGTATTGTATTTAAATAGAGAAATTACTGACAGTCTTAAAATAGCTAAATTTAAAGAAGCAATTTTGCGTAGCAAAAAAGCAGAAATAGATGCTGTTATTCAAAAAGCAAAAGATAAAATATATAAAAAATAACTAACTAAAAGACAATCAATAAAATGGTTGTCTTTTTTCGTTTACAACCCCCGCTGCCGCTCGTATAAAATAGTGTCGCTACCGCTCGTTTGTAACGAGTGGCGTTCACAGTGGGGTGGGATATGCTTGTTTTTTCTTTAAATTATTTGTAGTTTTATACAATGAGTAGGAATTATAAGTTTCATAATAATTCAGGATTATATTTTGTTTCTTTTGCAACAGTTTATTGGATAGATGTTTTTACACGAGATATGTACTTTAATATCTTAGCTAGAAGCATTGATTATTGCCGAACAGAAAAAGGAATGGAAGTATATGCATATTGCTTTATGCCAAGTCATGTACATTTAATTTTCCGAGCAACAAACGAAAACCCAACTTCAATATTAAGAGATTTTAAAAAGCATACTGCTAAAGAATTAATTGAGTTAGTCATTTAGTTTCCGTATATTTATCTCTTTAAAACAAAGAGA
>CAZSQD010000185.1:3489-4509 GCA_964608925.1 uncultured Kordia sp. | reverse complement strand
ATAAATTTTCTTTTTTAAACGCAGCACACACAGCATATTTTGCTGATTTATATGATCAGTACTTGGTAAATCCTGATGGTGTTGAGCCAAGTTGGAGAGCTTTTTTTCAAGGATATGATTTTGGTAATGAAACGGCTATTAGTGAAGATGCTGATGCTGTTCAAATACCAGAAAACGTATTAAAAGAATTTCAAGTAGTAAAATTAATTGACGGCTACCGTACCCGTGGGCATTTGTTTACCAAAACAAATCCTGTACGAGAACGTAGAGCATACGCACCTACTTTAGCTTTAGAAAACTTCGGACTATCCTCCGCGGATTTATCAAAAGAGTTTGAAGCAGGTTCTATTTTAGGTTTAGGAAAAACTACATTAGCTGAAATTATAAAGCATTTAGATGCTATTTATTGTGACGCTATTGGGGTGGAATATATGTATATTCGTAATCCAGAAGAAATTAAATGGTGGCAAGATCAGTTAAATGAAAATGACAATCATCCTAAATATTCATTAGAGAATAAAAAATATATTCTTTCTAAATTAAATCAAGCTGTAACTTTTGAAGGTTTTTTACAAACAAAATATGTTGGACAAAAACGTTTTTCATTAGAAGGAGGAGAAAGTTTAATACCTGCAATTAGTGTTGCTTTGTTTGATGCTGTAAAAAGTTTTGGAGTAAAAGAAGCTGTAATTGGTATGGCACATAGAGGGCGCTTAAGTACCTTAACTAATATTTTCAGAAAACCTGTACGTGAACTTTTTAGTGAATTTGAAGGGAAAGATTTTGAAGATCAAAATATTGATGGTGATGTAAAGTATCACTTAGGGTTAACGTTAGATAAAACCTATCAAACGGGTGAAAATTTAAAAATGAATTTAGTACCCAATCCATCTCACTTAGAAACCGTAGATGCGGTTGCAGAAGGGATTACACGTGCTAAAATAGATAATCAATACAATGGTGATGCCTCTAAAATATTACCTATATTAGTACATGGTGATGCTGCAATTGCTGGTCAAG
>CAZSQD010000185.1:0-3479 GCA_964608925.1 uncultured Kordia sp. | reverse complement strand
TCAGAGAAGTCAAGTTCAACAGACAAGAGCAATAATACAAATGAGTAAATTAAACGGGTATGGTACTGGCGGAACCATTCATGTAGTAGTAAATAACCAAATTGGTTTTACTACTAATTATTTAGATGCACGTTCAAGTACTTATTGTACGGATATTGCAAAAGTAACATTGTCTCCTGTACTACACGTAAATGCGGATGATGCAGAAGCAGTAGTGCATGCTATGGAAATGGCAGTTAAGTTTCGTATGAAATTTAAACGTGATATTTTCATTGATTTATTAGGCTATCGTAAATACGGGCATAATGAAGGTGATGAGCCAAGTTTTACACAGCCAAAATTGTATAAAGCAATCAAGAAACACGATAATCCATATGCAATTTATGCGCAAAAATTAATAGCTGAAAATTCAGTAGATCAAGCATATGTAACTAAAATTACAGCCGACTTTAAAGAAATGCTTGAAATAGAGTTTGCGAAATCTAAAAAAGATA
Organism: uncultured Kordia sp.; assembly: GCA_964608925.1. GTDB lineage: Bacteria > Bacteroidota > Bacteroidia > Flavobacteriales > Flavobacteriaceae. Next base: position 2,985 of record CAZSQD010000185.1, on the reverse strand, counting down.
CTACCTCTAAAGTAAAGCCGTTTATGGCAAAAACGTGGGAAGGTTTTGTAAGACGTCAATTGGTAGATATGCTAATGAATACAGATACTACCTATGCTAAAAGTAAATTAGAAGCCATTTCAAAAATAGTGTCTACCACTCCTGATGGGGTAAAATTTATCCGTAAAGCGGAGCGAATTTTAAAAGGTAGAGCTACTATGGTTTTTGAAAAAAATGCGTTAGATTGGGGTATGGCAGAAACCTTAGCGTACGGTTCTTTATTAGAAGAAGGATATAATATTCGTATTTCTGGGCAAGATGTTGAGCGTGGTACATTCTCACATCGTCACGCTATTTTACGTGATGAATTAACAGAAAACAGAGTTAATTTATTAAATACCAACCCGAAAAATAAAGGTGAAATGTACATTTACAATTCGCATTTATCAGAATATGGAGTACTTGGTTTTGATTATGGTTATGCCATGGCAAGTCCAAATACATTAACCATTTGGGAAGCACAATTTGGCGATTTTTCAAACGGTGCACAAATTATGTTTGACCAATACATATCCGCTGCAGAAGATAAGTGGAAATTACAAAATGGTATTGTAGTCTTATTACCTCACGGTTATGAAGGGCAGGGGTCAGAACATTCATCAGCACGTATTGAGCGTTACTTACAGCTTTGCGCGGTAGATAATATGAATGTTGCCAACTGTACAACGCCAGCAAATATTTACCATTTGTTACGTAGGCAAATGAAACGTGATTTTCGTAAACCATTAATTGTATTTACACCCAAAAGTTTATTACGCCATCCAAAAGCAGTTTCTACAATAGAAGATTTAGCAGCAGGTGGTTTTCAAGAAGTAATAGATGATACTATTGCTACTAAAAATGTAAAGAAAGTAGTATTTGTTTCCGGTAAATTTTATTATGATTTATTAGCGGAACGTGAAGAATTGAATAGAGAAGATGTTGCTTTAATTAGAATGGAGCAGTTGTTTCCGTTACATATAGATAAGGTTCAAGCTGTATTGGATAAGTATGAAAATGCAACCGAATATATTTGGGCACAAGAAGAGCCAAGAAACATGGGTGCATGGAATCATATTGCAGAACGTTTTGATTTAGCTTTTAATTTAAGATTAAAGGTTTGCTCTCGTCCGTTTTATGCGGTGCCAGCAGCAGGTTCAAGCGCACGTTTTAAGCGTAGGCATCAACGTGTTATTGATAGTGTTTTTAATACGGAAGATAAAAATAAATAAAAAGCGTTAGGGATTGCAGCGGCATCCTTTTTACGTCAGTTCGAGTGATTTTGTGAGGAACGAAACAAAATTGTATCGAGAATACGTAAAAAGATACAGCGGAAAGCCCGCTCTCGAGACTGATAAGGATTCGGGAAACGCCCAAGAATAAATAGAATTAATATAAAAATAAAGAATACGCTTTGAGTTCCTTTCTCTTGAGAAAATACGAAAAAGCTAAATAATAAGAATTATGATTTTAGAAATGAAAGTCCCTTCTCCAGGGGAATCAATTACAGAAGTAGAAATTGCAGAATGGTTAGTGCAAGACGGTGACTATGTAGAAAAAGATCAAGCTATTGCTGAGGTTGATTCTGACAAAGCAACCTTAGAGTTGCCAGCAGAAGAAAGCGGTATAATTACTTTAAAAGCAGAAGAAGGTGATGCTGTTGCCGTTGGCGCTGTGGTTTGTTTAATTGACACCAGTGCAAAAGCACCAAAAGGTGGAGCAACTAAAACGGAAACTCCTAAAGTTGAAGAAAAGAAAACAGCACCTGCTCCAGTAGTAGCAAAAGCAACTACGTACGCAACAGGAACAGCTTCTCCAGCAGCTAAAAAAATATTAGCGGAAAAAGGAATGGCAACTTCAGGGATTAAAGGTACTGGTAAGGACGGTCGTATTACTAAAGATGATGCTGTAAAAGCAGTGCCATCAATGGGTACGCCAACTGGTGGTGCGCGTAGTACAGGACGTAAAAAAATGTCAATGTTGCGCCGTAAAGTAGCGGAACGTTTGGTAGAAGCTAAAAATACAACCGCTATGTTAACTACGTTTAACGAAGTGGATATGCAACCAATTTTTGACTTGCGTACGGAGTATAAAGAAGCTTTTAAGGCAAAACACGGTGTAGGATTAGGCTTTATGTCTTTCTTTTCAAAAGCAGTAGTTAGAGCGTTACAAATGTACCCAGATGTAAACTCAATGATTGATGGTAAGGAAATGATTACTTTTGATTATTGTGATATTTCTATTGCTGTTTCAGGACCAAAAGGTTTGATGGTACCCGTAATGCGTAATGCCGAAATGTTAACTTTTAGAGGTATAGAAGCTGAAATTAAACGTTTAGCAATTACGGCTCGTGATGGTAAAATTACGGTTGATGATATGACGGGTGGTACATTCACGATTTCTAACGGAGGTGTTTTTGGTTCTATGATGAGTACACCAATTATTAACCCACCACAGTCAGGTATTTTAGGAATGCACAACATTATACAACGTCCAGTTGCTATTGATGGTGAGGTGGTAATACGTCCAATGATGTATTTAGCGTTGTCTTATGATCACAGGATTATTGATGGTAAAGAGTCCGTAGGATTTTTAGTAGCTATTAAAGATGCGTTAGAAAATCCTGTTGAGTTATTAATGGATAATGATATTAAAAAAGCATTGGAAATGTAATTTTTTGAAGTTTTAAATAAACGATATAAAAAATCTCGAAACAAATACTGTTTCGGGATTTTTTTTTTGATTTAAAGTATTTGCTTTCCATCTTATTGTCGGTATGTAGCGTGACATTGTACACAATAGTTCATTGTGTTTGATAATGCTTTTAGAGATTTTTCTTTATTTTTAAATATTTGTTTAACACCTTTTTCAAATCAAGGCTACTTGGTTTAGGTAAATCCGTGTGTATTATCTTTCCTTGTTTATTAAATAGTAAATATCTCGGAATAGTCTTTAACTCTAAATCTC
>CAZSQD010000184.1:803-4528 GCA_964608925.1 uncultured Kordia sp. | reverse complement strand
TCAAAACTTTAAAACTCCCTACGGAGAAAAAAAAATAATTTATACCGATTGGACAGCAAGTGGAAGGCTTTATAAAACCATTGAAGATAAACTCACCAATACAATTGGCCCATTTGTAGCCAATACACATACCGAAACATCAAGTACAGGTGCAGCTATGACGTTGGCGTACCATGAAGCAAAACATATTATTAAAAAACATGTAAATGCTTCTGAAAATGATGTACTTATTACAGAAGGTTCAGGAATGACAGGTGTAATTTGTAAACTACAACGAATTTTAGGATTGCGTATTACCGACAATTTAAAACCCTACACCAACGTACCCGATGAAATGAAACCTATCGTTTTTGTTTCACATATGGAGCACCATTCCAATCAAACTTCTTGGTTAGAAACAATTGCAGATGTGGTTGTTGTTCCTCCAAATGAAGAAGGATTAATTTGCTTAGAAAAATTTGAAGAAGCTATTCAAAAATACGAACATAAAAACATTAAAATCGTTTCCATTACAGCGGCATCAAACGTAACAGGCATCAAAACACCATATCACGAAATTGCAAAAATTATTCATAAATACAACGGTTTGTGCTTTGTTGATTTTGCTTGCTCTGCACCGTATATTGATATTAATATGCACCCAGAAGATAAAGAGAAGCAATTAGATGCTATTTTTCTTTCTCCACATAAATTTTTAGGAGGTCCAGCAACCTCTGGTGTATTAGTTTTTAATAAAAAATTATATCACAATGCTGTCCCTGACAATCCAGGTGGCGGTACAGTAACCTACACCAACCCATGGGGTGAACATGATTATTTAAATGACATTGAATCTCGTGAGGACGGTGGTACACCAGCTTTTATGCAAACCATAAAAGTGGCACTTGCCATTCAATTAAAAGATAAAATGGGCGTTGAAAATATGGAAAACCGAGAAAATGAAATTAATGTCATAATTTTTAAGACCTTATTAAATTTAGAAGGCGTAAAAGTATTAGCCGATAAAATTCAAAACCGTTTGAGTATTTTTTCTTTTTATTTTGAAAAATACCATTTCAATTTAGTGGTGAAACTTTTAAATGATAAATTCGGAATTCAAACTCGCGGAGGATGTTCCTGCGCAGGAACTTACGGACATTTTTTACTACACGTAGATAAAAAACTTTCTCAATCTATTGCTAAAGAAGTTGTTGCAGGATGTGATTTAAACAAACCAGGGTGGGTGCGTTTATCAATACATCCAACTATAACAAATAATGAAGTACAGTTTATTTGTGAAAGCTTAAAAGCATTAGCTAGTAACATTGGAAATTGGTCAAAAGATTATATTTATTTAGCCGATAAAAATGATTATACACACAAAAGCTTACCTACAGTTGAGAAAGATTTAGTACAACAATGGTTTCAATCGTAAAAAAAAACGTAATACATTGAAAGGCAAAGCACTTATTGTTAAGTTTTAATTATCTTTGTACCCTTAATTTTACCAATAGCATTGGTAGTAACTTTGCTATTAAATTTTAAGCAACCTCAAGCAACGCTTGGGCTATTAATAAAAGGTAATAGCTTGTCAGGGAAATAAAATTCCTTTTAAACTATTATTACGCAACTAACAGATTACTAATTTGACATACACATTGTGTTTACGCACAATCTAACAACAAGAATTACTGTGAAAGAAATTGACGAAATTGGAGACAACCACATTGCAACATCTTATGATACGCCATTAAGAGCAGATGCATTTGATATGGATGATGCTACCAAAATAGAAACCATTAAAAAAGATGTATTCCATATTATGGAAACATTAGGGTTAGATTTAAATGATGACAGCCTAAAAGGAACACCAAACAGAGTAGCAAAAATGTTTGTGAAAGAAATTTTTGGAGGGCTAAATCCAACTAAAAAACCAAAAGCATCAACTTTTGATAACAAATATAAGTACGGTGAAATGTTGGTTGAAAAAAACATTACCCTATACTCTACTTGTGAACACCATTTTTTACCCATTGTTGGTAAAGCACATGTTGCCTACATATCAAAAGGAAATGTAATTGGCTTATCAAAAATGAATCGTATTGTAGAATATTATGCAAAACGCCCACAAGTACAAGAGCGTTTAACCATACAAATAGTGCGTGAATTACAAAAAGCATTAGGCACAGATGATGTAGCTTGCATAATTGACGCCAAACACCTTTGCGTAAATTCAAGAGGTATTAAAGATGTTGCCAGCAGCACCGTAACTTCTGAATTTGGTGGTAAATTTAAAGAACTTGCCGTACGTAGAGAGTTTTTAGACTATGTAAAACTAGAAACAACATACTAAACTTAGCAAAAAAAAACTCCTCAAACTATAAAACATGAGGTATAATAATTAATTTTCGAAGTAAATATCGGCTAATTAATCGTTTTGGGCTATTGCCTCACAATAATATCTTATCATAAAGTAATGAGTACATACAAACCAAATTCCTTAAAAATATACAATTCACTAACTGGTGAAAAAGAAATTTTCAAACCCATCACACAAGGTTTTGTAGGAATGTATGTTTGTGGACCAACCGTTTACAGCAATGTACACTTAGGTAACGTACGTACTTTTATGAGTTTTGATATGATTTATCGTTACCTCATACATTTAGGATATAAAGTACGCTATGTGCGTAATATTACCGATGCTGGTCATTTAGCAGATGATGCCGAAAATGTTTTTTTAACCAAATCAAAGTTAGAAAAATTAGAGCCAATGGAAATTGTACAAAAATACACTGTAGATTTCCATAACGTATTAAAGCAATACAACCTTTTACCACCAAGCATTGAGCCAACCGCAACAGGTCATATTGTAGAGCAAATAGAAGCTACACAAAAAATTATAGATGCAGGTTTAGCATACATTGTAAACGGATCCGTTTATTTTGACGTGTTAAAATATAACGAAACCAAACATTACGGTATCTTATCCAAACGTGTTATTGAAGATGCCTTGGAAAATACCAGAACATTGGATGGGCAATCCGATAAAAAAAATCCACAAGATTTTGCCCTTTGGAAAAAAGCTGAACCCGAACACATACAACGTTGGAACTCTCCTTGGTCAGAAGGTTTCCCTGGTTGGCATTTAGAATGTACTGTAATGAGTACCAAATATTTAGGAGAGAAATTTGACATACACGGTGGCGGAATGGATTTGAAATTCCCACATCATGAATGTGAAATAGCACAAGCAGAGGCTTGTAACCACAAAGCACCTGTAAACTATTGGATGCATACCAATATGCTGAATTTAAACGGTAAAAAAATGTCAAAATCAACAGGTAATTTTTTAAATCCTAGCGATATTTACACAGGTGACAACACCCTTTTATCCAAAGCATTTTCACCTAGTGTAACCCGTTTTTCTATGCTACAAGCACACTATTCAAGCGTATTAGACCTTACAAACGATGCTTTATTGGCTTCCGAAAAAGGATACAATCGCTTAATGGAAGCTATCAAAATAGCACCACAATTAAAAACAAGTAATACCAGCACATTTGACATAGCATTATGGCAACAAAAATGTGATGATGCTATGAATGATGATTTCAATACACCCATTTTAATAGCAAATTTATTTGAAGCCGTAAAATTCATCAATCAAGTAAATGATAATAAAGCAAGCGTTACAGTAACTGATTTAACACAACTAACCGAAACTTTAAACGCCTTTACATTTA
>CAZSQD010000184.1:0-793 GCA_964608925.1 uncultured Kordia sp. | reverse complement strand
TAGGATTAAAAAACGAAGCCAATAGTGATGATAATTCAGAAACGCTATCAGGTACAATTGAGCTATTAATTAAACTCCGTAATGAAGCAAAAGCAAATAAAAACTACGCTTTATCAGATGAAATACGCAATCAATTATTAACATTAGGCGTACAATTAAAAGACGGTAGGGAAGGAACAAGTTTTACCTTAAAGTAAAACAATGAAGCAATTTATATTTAAATGGATTAGTATCTTTATTGGTGGGATTCTGGGGTATATAATAGGTATCTCTATTTTATATGATTTATTAATTCCTAACCCTTGTTATTATCATAATTCTTCAACGGGGAGTTGGTTTATTAATTTACTTTTTGACATGAACTCAATTAACAACTTTCACCCTGAACCAAATTTATTATACATTTTAATATGTGTCTTCAGTGGCGGATCTATAGGTTATAAAATTTTTATTTCATTATTCGATAAATATAAAGTTCAATGAAACGCATATTCACATATCCATTTATTTTATTAATACGTTTCTATCAAATTGCAATATCCCCATACACACCCGCAAGCTGTAGGTATTTCCCCACTTGCTCAAGTTATTCAGTTGAAGCCTTACAAAAACACGGTATTTTAAAAGGAGGTTGGTTAGCACTCAAACGAATTTTTAGTTGCCACCCTTGGGGCGGACACGGTTATGACCCAGTGCCCGATAAAAAAGAAGACAATAACTAATATCAATTTAACATTCTAATATCATTCCAACCCCGTTCAATATTATATTGAACGGGGTTTTTTACTTCATA
>CAZSQD010000183.1:0-4530 GCA_964608925.1 uncultured Kordia sp. | reverse complement strand
GAACTAATTTGGAGGTCAATACCATTTTGCACTTCCTTAATTGCCGTTAATGCATTACTTAACGCTTCAAAATGCCTACTATTACTTACAATAGTTTGGTTGTTACTCAATACTCCTAAATTTGCTAAATTGGTGAGTTCTGTTTTTAAGGCTTCTACCCCTTCTTTTTCTTTGGATGAAATTATAATCTGGTTTGAGGTTTGAGATTTGAGGCTTGTTCTTTCTTCTTCTGATAATAAATCAATCTTATTGATAATGGTTAAGATACGCTTATTAGGATATTTTTCTTTTAATTCTTGAATTTTAGATTCTGAATTTTGCATTTTTGAAGCATCTACCAAATGCAATACCAATTGTGCTTTTTCAATGTTTTCAAAAGTACGTTGGATGCCTATTTTTTCAACTACATCATCAGTTTCACGTATACCGGCAGTATCTATAAAACGATAGGTTACTCCGCTTATATTCAATTCATCTTCAATAGCATCACGGGTAGTACCGGCAATGTCACTTACAATGGCTTTTTCTTCGTTTAATAAGGCATTTAATAACGTAGATTTCCCTACGTTGGGTTCACCAACAATAGCTACGGGTATTCCGTTTTTTAATACGTTACCTACTGCAAAACTGTCTATTAATTGTTTTAAAACATTGGCAATTTTAGTTACGAGTGCTATAAATTGGGTTCTATCAGCAAATTCAACATCTTCTTCAGCAAAATCGAGTTCTAACTCAATTAAAGAGGCGAAATTTAAAAGCTCTTGCCTCAATTGTTGTATTTCATTCGCAAAGCCACCACGCATTTGTTGCATTGCTATTTGGTGTGATGCTTTGGAGTCACTGGCAATTAAATCGGCAACGGCTTCCGCTTGGGTAAGATCTAACTTCCCATTTAAAAAAGCACGTAGGGTAAACTCGCCAGCATCTGCATTACGGCAACCTTTTTTTAAGAATAATTGCATGATTTCTTGCTGAATATACTGTGATCCATGGCAAGAAATTTCTACGGTATTTTCTCCTGTATAGGAATTTGGGTTTTTAAATATGGACACCAACACTTCATCTATATATCGCTCACCATCTACAATATGCCCCAAATGTAGGGTATGTGTTTTTTGGGTGCTCAATTTTTTATCGTTTTTAACCGATTTAAAACAAGCGTCAACAATCGTTATGGCGTCTTTACCTGAAACGCGTAAAACAGCAATAGCACCTGCTCCACTGGGTGTTGCTAGTGCTATTATAGTATCGTTATAATTGGTGATGTTATGAATCATAATGAAATCTACACTTTAAAATTCGTAATTCATTTTCATGAATTTGATAAATTAAGCGGTGTTCTTGGTCTATTCGTCTTGACCAAAATCCTCTATATTTATGCTTTAATGCTTCTGGTTTACCTATACCTTCAAAAGGAGTTTTTAAAATGTCTTTGAGTAATACATTAATTCGTTTCAACATTTTTTTATCTGTTTTTTGCCAATACAAATAATCTTCCCATGATTCTTCTACAAAAACAAATTTCATTCGATAATTAATTTTTCTACAGAAATTTTTCCTTGTCTAAACTTTGCGATTGCACTGTCTAAACGTTTTTCGTTTTCTATAGAAGATAATTCATGTCTTGTTGTACATAACGCATTATATTCTTTTAATGACAAAACTACAACTCCTGAATTTTTACCTCTATTTATAATAAGGGTTTCAAAATCTTCAGTAACTTTTTTAAAATAAGTTTTAATATCTTTTCTAAAATCAGAAATAGTGGCTGTTATCATAATATGTACTTTATTTTGTACAAAAATACGTACAAAAAATGAAACTACAAAATCAACAATGCTATTCTTCTTCTTGCCTTTTAGCCTCTATATACTTTCCTTTTTTACTACCTGGATACAATTCATATTTTACCAAACGTGATTCTAACTTACCGTTAAACAGTTTTATTTTACGTGATGCGCGTAACCCTACGGATTTAATTCCTTCCATATTAGAAGTGATAAACCACGCATTAGTATTGGTATACCCTTGTTTTAAGGTATCGCCAATGGCACCATAAAATTCTTTAACATCTACCGGTAAACGCTCTCCGTATGGTGGATTGAACAAAATATGTAATTTTTTATCGTCTGGTTTAGCCGTTTTAAAGAAATCTTCATGACGTACACTTATATAATCTGATAAATTGGCATTTTCAAAATTTTCTTCCGCTTTACGTACTGCAGATGGTGCTTTATCATAACAAATAATTTGATGATGAAACTCACGTATTCTATTCAAGCAAGATTCTTCTATGGTATCATATAATTCCTCATCAAAATCTTTCCAACGCTCAAAGCCAAATTCTTTACGGTTAATATTTGCAGGTATACGACAAGCAATCATAGCGGCTTCAATAGCTAAGGTTCCAGAACCACACATAGGATCCAACATATCACATTGTCCGTCCCAACCACTCAACATTACCAAACCTGCTGCTAACACCTCATTTATAGGCGCTATATTAGTATCGGTACGGTACCCTCTTTTGTGTAAGGATTGCCCTGAACTGTCTAATGATATCGTACATTTATGATCTTGTATGTGTACATTTACTTTTAAATCTGGACTATCTAAGTCAATATTTGGGCGTGTACCTTCCCTACTTCTAAATTTATCTACAATAGCATCTTTAGTTTTTAGCGCCATAAATTGCGAATGGGTAAATTTACTGGACGAAACCGTTGCGCTAATTGCCAAAGTATCATCACAGTTCATATATTGATCCCAATGAATGCCATATACCTTATCATACAATTCCTGCTCATCGGCAATATTAAAAGTACGAATAGGTACTAAAATTTTTATAGCGGTACGCAAACATAAATTGGCTTTGTACATAAAACCTTTATCTCCCTCAAAACTAACGTTTCGCACCCCTTTTTTTACAAATTGTGCTCCTAAGTTTTTAAGCTCTTTTTCTAATAAATCTTCAAAACCAAATAAAGTTTTGGCTACCATTTTAAAATTTTGTCCCATAGCTTGCAAAAATACAGTATTTTTGCTTTTTAAAGCTTATGAAAAACGAACAAAAAGAAATAAAAAAATGGTATAGCTCTTGGTTTGATACCAAATACTACCATATCCTATATAAAAATAGAAATGATGAAGAGGCGCAACTCTTTATGAAACACCTTACCAACTACCTAAATTTACCCGAAAACGGTACTATTTTAGATTTAGCTTGTGGTAAAGGGCGTCATTCGGTATTTTTAAATGAAATTGATTATACGGTTACAGGTGTAGATTTATCAGAAAACAGCATTACACACGCCAAACAGTTTGAAAATGAAAATTTGAAATTTGAAGTGCACGATATGCGCGCACCATTTGCACAACAATTTGATGCCATTTTTAATTTATTTACCAGTTTTGGATATTTTGAAGATGAGCAAGATAATTTAGATACCTTAAAATCAATACAAAATAGTTTAAATGAAACAGGTTTTGGAGTTATTGATTTTATGAATGTAAACTATGTGATTGATAATTTGGTACCCCAAGAAACCAAAACCGTAGATGCTATTACTTTTCACATTAAACGTTTTGTAAAAGATGGTTTTATAAACAAAGAAATTAATTTTACCGATGCTGGAGAACAGTTTTCATATACGGAACGTGTACGCGTTTTAACCTTACAAGATTTTGAACGTTATTTTGAAACCATTGGCATTACCCTTTTAGATGTTTTTGGCGACTTTAAACTGGGTAAGTTTTATAAAAATACGTCTAACCGTTTAATTATGATTTTTAAATGATAACCTATTTACTTCCGATACTATCCGTTATTATTGGGTTTATAGTGGTTTTAATTTTTAAACCCGCTAAAAAACAGAACCTAAAACTATTATTAGCCTTTAGTGGTGCCTTTTTATTGGGTATTACCATTTTTGAAATGTTACCTGAATTGTTTGCTAACACCTCCCAAGCAAAAAACAGTAGTTTATTTATTGTTTTTGGGATTTTATTACAAATTTGCTTGGAATTTTTCTCAAAAGGTGCCGAACACGGTCATGTACATTTACATAAAGAAGACAAACAGTTTCCTTGGATGCTATTTATCAGTTTAAGCATACACTCCCTTATTGAAGGTACACCCTTACATAACCATCATAATATTTTATTAGGTATTTTTATACATAAAATCCCCATTGTTATTATTTTATCAAGCTTCTTTTTAAATTCTAATTTAAAGAAGAGTAGTATGGTATTATTTTTAAGTTTATTTGCAGTCATGACTCCTTTAGGTACTTATTTAATGGCAACATATCCTAATTTAGCACAATATAGCAATCAACTTACAGCATTGGCTGTTGGTATATTTTTACATATATCCACCACCATAATTTTTGAAAGTAGCGAAGGTCATAAATTTAATTTTACCAAATTAGTTATTATTACCATTGGGTTATTAGCTTCCTATTTCATCTAAAACCGTAAGGCGTCAGCCAAAATTGTGAGGCAATAACCAATTAAAAAAACTAATAAATA
>CAZSQD010000182.1:0-4530 GCA_964608925.1 uncultured Kordia sp. | reverse complement strand
TAAGTAAGTTTTTTTTGGTAAAGAAGTCTTGTTATTTCTAACAAGACTTTTTTTTTATTGTTGTAATTTTATTTCGAAAAGTATATTTTAAACCTCATCTGGGTTGTACCCAATATATGGCATTTCGGTTTCTTTAAAAATAATACCATATTCCTCTAATTCTTTTAAAATAGGATTATACACCTCTTTATTAATTGGCAGTTGTACTCCTGGAGTTTTAATTTTACCATTTAAAATAGCCAATGTTGCAATAGCTACTGGCAAACCTACTGTTTTTGACATTGCAGTAAATGTTTGATCATCACCTAAAATAACCATTTTAGAGTCTATTTGCTGCTTTTTACCATCCAAAACATATCCAAATTTATGATACATAACAATCATGTCTTTATCTTCTGGAGCTAATGTCCATTTTTCTTCTAAAATTTTTTGTAATATTTTGGCAGGAGTTGCATTTTTTAATCCTACTTTTTTTGTAGAATTGAAAATATCTAACTCTAATAATTTTGCCCACATGACATCATCTTGATCCACTTTTAATTCATGACGCATTTTTAAACGCACCGTATTGGTTGGGTGATACGGTAAAAATGAATTTACAAAATCTTTATAACTCATGTTTTCAGAATCTTCTAATGTATAAGAATCATCTGTCATACCCAATTGCACAAACATATTCCATGCACGTGAATACCCTACTCTACGCACCGTACCTCTATACATTGTTGGTATATCATCCAAACCATATATACTACGATAGCTTAAAGAATCTCTATTGGCATAACCTTCAAATTGACCATATCCTTCCACCTCTAAAAACTCGGTACGTCTAAATAATCGATTATAAGGTATGTATTTATATTGCCCTTCTTGTATAAACTGAGCTGCTCCTCCTTGTCCTGCTAATACCACATTACGAGGATTCCATGTAAATTTATAATTCCATAAATTATCATCACTTTCAGGCGCTACTAAACCACCACAAAAGGATTCAAACAAAATCATTTTACCTCCTTTTGCTTGAATTTTATCAATCACTTGTTTGGCGCTCATGTGGTCAATACCTGGGTCCAAACCAATTTCATTCATAAAAACTAGCCCTTTTTCTTTTACTGCTTCATCTAGCGCCTTCATTTCATCACTAATGTAAGATGCGGTAACCATATGTTTCCCATACGTTACACAATCTTTAGCCACAGCTACATGAAAACGAGCGGGTAACATTGAAATAACAACATCCGCTGCGTGTACTGCTTTTTGACGTTCTTCTTCCTTAAAAATATCCAATACTATTGCAGTTGCATTTTTATGACCCTGTACATGTTCTTGTGCATTTTCTAAAGAAAGATCCCCAACGGTAATGTGTAAGTTTTCAGTTGAAGATTTTTTAATTAAATAGGTAATTAAATTTGAAGCAGACCTTCCTGCTCCTATTACTAATATATTTCTCATTTTTGTAGTAAATTTGGTGTTTGACTTTATTAAGCGTCCACGAAAATAGAAAATAGAAATTTGTAAAACAATTTATTATGAATAAAAAAATTTTAGTTACCGCATGCATATTAGCAATTATTGCTATTATTTTAGGTGCATTTGGCGCTCACAAATTAAAAGAACTATTAACACCTCAACATTTAGCATCTTTTGAAACGGCTGTACGTTACCAAATGTACCATGTGTTTTTCTTATTGTTTTTAGGAGTACTTAACAGCATTACCCCACAAACAAAACGAAGAATATACCGAGTGGTATTGTTAGGGGTACTTTTCTTTTCAGGATCTATTTATTTACTATCTACACAAGAAATAACAGGTATAAATATTTCTAAAATTGGAATCATTACTCCTATTGGAGGATTATTTTTAATTCTAGCATGGGTACTCTTGTTAAAAAGTTTATTAAAAAGTTTAAAGGATTAATACTATATGTGCTAAAAAATATTAATTTTGCAGTCTATTCTTTTAAAAATAAGAATTAAACAACAACACAAACAACACTAAACTATTATTATGACTAATAATGATACAAAAACAATTTCGTTGGAACAATACGGAATTAAAAATGCGAAAATTCAATACCAATTATCTTCGGATGAGCTACATGCCATTACCTTACAAAAAGGACAAGGAGTAGAATCTTCATTAGGAGCTATTGCAGTAAACACAGGTGAATTTACAGGACGTTCACCCAAAGATCGCTTTATTGTAAAGGATGATGTTACTAAAGATAAAGTATGGTGGGGAGATATTAACATCTCATTTAGCCCAGAAAATTTTGACAAATTATATGATAAAGTAGTAGACTACTTATCAGAAAAAGAAGTTTTTGTACGCGAAAGTTATGCTTGCGCAGATGAAAATTATAAATTAAACATTCGTGTAATTAATGAGCACCCGTGGGCAAATATGTTTGCACACAATATGTTTTTACGTCCTACCGAAGCAGAATTAGAAAACTTCACTCCAGAATGGACTGTAATTAACGCTCCTGGTTTTATGGCAGATGCAAAAATTGATGGTACACGCCAGCATAATTTTGCTATTTTAAACTTTACAAAAAAAATCGCCTTAATTGGTGGAACAGGATATACTGGAGAAATTAAAAAAGGAATCTTTTCTGCTTTAAACTTTATATTACCCGTCTATAAAAACACCTTACCAATGCATTGCTCAGCAAATGTTGGTACAGCTGGTGATACTTCAATTTTCTTTGGTTTATCTGGTACTGGAAAAACAACATTATCTGCCGATCCTAAACGTAAGTTAATTGGTGATGACGAACACGGTTGGACTAATGAAAACACAGTTTTCAATTTTGAAGGTGGTTGTTATGCAAAAGTAATTGACTTATCAGCAGAAAAAGAACCAGACATTTACAAGGCCATTAAAAAAGGAGCAATCCTTGAAAATGTAATTATGGATGATAATGGTGTGGTGGATTTTGAAGATGTTAGCATTACTCAAAACACACGTGTAAGTTATCCTATTTATCATATTGATAACATACAAACACCGTCAATAGGTGAAAATCCGAAAAATATTTTCTTTTTAACAGCAGATGCTTTTGGTGTATTGCCTCCAATATCAAAATTAACACCAGGTCAAGCTGCATATCACTTTATTTCAGGATATACTGCAAAAGTAGCGGGTACTGAAGCTGGTATTACAGAACCTGTACCTAGTTTTTCTGCTTGTTTTGGAGCACCATTTATGCCTTTACACCCAACTAAATATGCGGAGATGTTAAGTAAAAAAATGCAAGAAGCAGGTGTTACCGTTTGGCTAGTAAATACTGGATGGACTGGTGGACCTTATGGGATAGGTAGCCGTATGAAATTAAAACATACACGTGCTATGATTACCGCAGCTATGAATGGGGAGTTAACAAACGTAGATTATAGAGAGCATACTGTATTTGGATTAAATTTCCCTACAACCTGCCCTAACGTACCATCTGAAGTTTTAAGTCCTAGAGGAACTTGGAATAATGATGAAAACTATTACAAAACGGCACAAAAATTAGCAGATGAGTTTAAAAATAACTTCAAACAATTTGAAGATTATGCTAATGATGACATCTTAAAAGGAGGTCCTTTAGTTTAAACAACAAAATTTAACAGATTTTAAAAAAGAGCAACTTATAGGTATAAGTTGCTCTTTTGTGTTATCAGCCTTTTTACTCCTTGTTACAACACCAATACACCGTTATACAACATTTTTTAAAAGTAAGAAATGTGTTACCGTATATTTGCCCCAGAAATTATTTATTGGTTATTAAATTATTTCTATCCCAAATTAAAAACTTAACCTTAAAAGCCCTTTAAATAAATTTAAAGGGCTTTTTTATACCAAAAAAAGAGCAACTACAAAGTTGCTCTTTTTAAATTAACTATCGGTTCACTACCAATTAGCAGAATTCGTTATACGCATCTTTTAAGTTTTCAGCAATCATTTCTGCAGGACGTCCTTCAATATGATGACGCTCTAACATGTGCACCAACTCCCCGTCTTTAAACAACGCCATACTTGGTGACGATGCTGGAAAAGGCATCATGTGGCTACGTGCTTCATTTACCGCTTCTTTATCAACTCCTGCAAAAACCGTTACCAAATGGTTTGGCTTTTTTGCATTTTCTAATGACATTTTTGCCCCTGGACGTGCGTTACGTGCAGCACACCCACAAACAGAGTTTACCACTACTAACGTAGTTCCTTCTTTTTTTAATATTTCAGCTACTCCTGTTGCTGTTTGTATATCTTCAAAACCAAATGATGTCAACTCATCTTTCATTGGTTGTACTAATTCTAATGGATACATATTTTTTAAATTTAAATTTATCTGATTGCAAAAATACGCAAAATTTAAGCGCTACAATCCTAAAAAAATCATAAATATCAACCACAATAGCATGCTTTTCAAGTATATTTGGGCTTTTTGATATATTTTATATGGGATTTATACGCTTTGCAGGTGCAGCAGTAGGATGGTTTATTGGTAGAGGACCCATTGGTGCAATGGTAGGTTTTGGGG
>CAZSQD010000181.1:0-4564 GCA_964608925.1 uncultured Kordia sp. | reverse complement strand
CTAAATAATATGTTTCAACTCTCGGATTATGTCCATATAAGTGATAATGATGGCTTGCATGACCAAAATTTTTGCTTTAGTAAAAGTAGTGACCTTTTAAATATTCTTAAGGATTATGATTTTAGCAATAAGATTGTGACACTTGAAACCTGTGGGGATATTTTAGATATAAAAGCATCGCAAAAGATTGTTAATAGATTATTGTTTGCGGGGTAATAGATCGGAGTTTAAGTTGTGCAAAAAATAGATCGAAAAAAAATTGATAATATGTAAGTATTGAAATGCCTGCCAAAACCCAATGTACTATTTTACTTTTTGTAATGGTTTTTAGAGCTTGAAAGGCGTAAAAATCTACTAAAAAAAATACGATAGAAAAAATAAGTAAGGCGATATAAAAACGATTCATATAGTATATTTATTCAAATATACTATATTTTGGGTTACTGTTGTTTTATATGGTTGATTTAGTATATTGTTAGTAAAACTTTTAAACTTTTAAACTTTTTACTTTTAAACTTTACTACATTTACCACATTGCAAATTTTACAACTATGTCATCACAAAAAAAACTATTTTTATTAGACGCTTTCGCATTAATTTTTAGAGGATATTATGCCTTTATTAAAAACCCACGTATTACCTCAAAAGGGATGGATGTTTCTGCAATAATGGGTTTTACCAATTCGTTATTTGAAGTGTTGCGTAAAGAAAAACCAGATTATTTAGCCGTTTGTTTTGATAAAGGAGGGAGTGCATTGCGTAAAGATTTGTTCCCTGAATATAAGGGAAACCGTAAGGAAACCCCTGAAGCCATAAAAATAGCAGTACCCATTATTCAAGAAATATTAAAGGCATTGCACATACCCGTAATTGAGGAAGCAGGTTTTGAGGCGGATGATTTAATAGGCACATTAGCAAAACAAGCCGAAAAAGAAGGGTTTACTACTTATATGGTAACACCAGATAAGGATTTTGCACAGTTGGTTTCGGAAAATATTTTTATGTATCGTCCAGCACGTATGGGTAATGGTATTGAAATTTGGGGAGTGCCAGAAGTACAAGAAAGATTTGGAATTGTAGATCCGTTACAAGTAATTGATTACTTGGGTATGATGGGTGATAGTGTAGATAATATACCAGGATTACCAGGAGTAGGTGATAAAACGGCTAAAAAGTTTTTGAAACAGTATGGTTCAATGGAAAATTTATTAGCCAATACACACGAGCTAAAAGGGAAATTAAAAGAGAAAATTGAAGCCAATAAAGAGCTGGGATTATTGTCAAAAACATTAGCCACTATTTTGTTAGATTGTCCTGTAACTTTTGATGCTGAGGAGTATATATTATCACAACCAGACGCTCAAAAAGTAAACCATTTATTTCAAGAGTTAGAGTTTAGAAGATTAATTACACAGTTTGAAAAAATATATAATCTTCAAACGCCAGTAGGAGAACCTTCGGAAGTTGTAACAAGCACTAAAAAAACAACTAAAAAGGAAGCTTCTCAAAATGAAATGCAATTTTCGTTATTTGGAGGTAATATTTCTTTGGAAGAAAACACAATAATTTCAGGTTATAAAACTGCCGAAAATACACCACATGTATATCAATATGTTGATACGCCGTTTGCAAGAAAATTGTTTCTAAAAAACTTAATGCAACAAACATCCGTTTGTTTTGATACAGAAACCACTAGTTTAGATACTTTTGAAGCGGAGTTGGTAGGGATTTCTTTTTCTTGGGAAGCCTATAAAGGATATTACATTCCGTTTCCTGAAAATCAAGAAGAAGCACAGGGGTTAATTGCAGAATTATATCCGTTTTTTGAAGCAACAAACATTGAAAAAATAGCACACAATATTAAATATGATATGAAAGTGTTGCATAAATATGGAGTTACCGTAAAAGGGAAATTGTTTGACACCATGTTGGCGCATTATTTAATTAATCCAGATATGCGACATAAAATGGATGTACTTTCAGAAACCTATTTAAATTACCAACCCATTACAATTGAAAGTTTAATTGGTAAAAAAGGTAAAAACCAAAAATCATTTCGTACTGTTGAATTAGATAAACAAACCGAATACGCAGTTGAAGATGCCGATGTGACTTTTCAATTGAAACAAATTTTTGAATTAAAACTAACAGAAGACAATACCAAAACCTTATTTGATACTATTGAAATGCCTTTGGTGCCTGTTTTAACCGCTATGGAAATTGAAGGAATTAATGTAGATGTGGATTTTTTAAAATCATTATCTACCGATTTGCAAACCGATATTGACCATTTACAAAAGCACATTTTTGGGCAAGCAGGAGTAGAATTTAATTTGGCATCACCCAAACAATTAGGGGTCATTTTATTTGAAAAGTTAAAATTGGTTGATAAACCAAAGAAAACAAAAACAGGACAATACTCTACTTCAGAAGAGGTGTTGAGTAAATTAAAAAAACATCAAATAATTGGTGATATTTTAAATTGGAGAAGTCTAGTAAAGCTTCAAAATACGTATGTTAATGCACTACCAGAACAAGTAAATGCAAAAACAGGACGTATACATACTAGTTATCATCAGGCGGTAGCGGCAACAGGAAGGTTGAGTTCTAATAATCCTAATTTGCAAAACATACCTATCCGTACGGAGCGTGGTAGGCAAGTGCGTAAAGCATTTGTTCCGAAAGATGAAAACCATACGTTAATGGCAGCCGATTATAGTCAAATAGAATTGCGAATTATAGCCGCACTAAGTGAAGATGAAAACATGATTGAATCCTTTCAAAAAGGAGAAGATATTCATGCCGCAACGGCAGCAAAAGTGTTCAATGTAGCTTTAGAAGAAGTTACGCGTGAACAGCGTAGTAATGCAAAGGCAGTAAATTTTGGTATTATTTACGGTCAAGGAGCATTTACCTTAGCGCAACAACAAGGTATTAGTAGAGCAGAAGCAAAAGAATTGATTGATAATTATTACAAAACCTACCCCAATTTAAAAGCATATATGGCAAATCAAATTGATTTTGCGAGGGATAATGGTTATGTAGAAACGATATCTAAACGAAGACGTTATTTAAAAAACATTAATTCACAAAACGGATTGGTGCGTGCTGGTGATGAGCGTAATGCAGTAAATGCGCCCGTACAAGGTAGTGCTGCGGATATTATTAAAATAGCCATGATTAATATTTATAACGTATTACAACGGGATCAATACCAATCAAAAATGTTATTGCAAGTGCATGATGAATTAGTTTTTGATGTTTTAAAAGAAGAAAAAGTACAGTTGGAGCGCATGGTAAAACAAGAAATGGAAAATGCTTTTAAAATGGTAGTTCCGTTAACGGTTGAGGTTGGTTTGGGTGATAATTGGTTGCAAGCGCATTAATTGGAACCCCGACGAAAGACTATTTCGCTTAACGGGTTGGTATAAGATTAGTTGCGTTGTTTAAGCGACTAATTTAGTAAATACAAACCGAATAGAAAATCCGAAAGGATTTTCGTAAGTAGGCTCACAATTAGCAATTAATTATACACATTGTTGGCAATAGTTATTTTAGTTAAGAGTTTTAATTTCCTTTTCAAATTCTTTATCTGATTTTATAATATTTTCAGTTCCTTTAATGAATAAATTTACTATTGAATCTTTTATTTTAGAATTTTCTATCAAACAATCTTGACCTTTTGAATTAAACACCAATACAGAACAATATTTAATTAACCCATTGCTTTCTCCACTAACGCCTACAGTATAGAGTTCGATTCTCTCCGACTCCACTACCTAAACCCCTATAAACACTAAGTTTGTGAGGGTTTTTGTTAAAAAGCGTGTCAAATACGCGTCAATCATTTTATCAAAATTTTACAACTAATTTTAATTAGGTGTAAAAAAAAAATGCAGTATTCTCAAAAAACAAAAAATATTCCTCTGGTAGATTATATTCCTGCCGAATTACACGAAAACAATACATGGGAAATTGTATATTATGTATTCAATCCTTTTGAACAAAAATTAAAGCGAAAACGTAATAGGGTAAAACCATTACAAAGTATTACGCAAAGGCGAAAATTAGCAAAGCGTATGATTGTAGAAATAAATAACAGACTTTTATATGGTTGGAATCCTTTTATGGATGCGGATAAAGTAAAGGAATTTACTAAATTAAAAGATGCGTTTACATTGTTTAAAAAACATTTAGAAATTGAGTTTAAGGATGGTAATTTACGTTTTGACACCCACAAAACATACTCCAGTAGAATTACTGTAATACAACGATATTTAGTAAGCGTAGGTAAAAATGATATTTTATGCTACAAATTTAATAGCGCGTTAATTTCAGATTTTTTAGATTATATGCGATATGAAAAAAGAGTGTCAGCACGTACACGTGATAATTATATGACGTTTATAAAAACCCTGTGTAATTTTCTGTTGCAAAAAAAATTCATTACAGCTAATCCTTCACTTACTTTTAAAAAAACCAATAAGAAAAAAAACAGTAGGGTTATTATAAATCTTTAATTCAAGTAGTAAATGCAACTTTTCGAGGATTAGATTATTATAAT
>CAZSQD010000180.1:0-4597 GCA_964608925.1 uncultured Kordia sp. | reverse complement strand
ATAATTATAATAATCTAATCCTCGAAAAGTTGCATTTACTACTTGAATTAAAGAAGGATATTAATCCTAAATTAATCTTTTATGTATTGTTGCCCATCATTATCTAATGAACTAAAAATAGTAAAATCTTGGTTGGCATCAAAACCGCCTTTACCAATATTATAACCTCCATCTTCTGCTTCGTATTTATATTCTGAATTGGTAAATAACCATTCTGCCTTTTGATCGTAATACAATTGATTTGCCGTTAATACTTTACCATCATGCGTTACTATCTTAACATTACCTCGCAAATCAATTAAATCGGTTTTATTATATAAAATTGCATAATCAGAAGTTACGGTAGTTTTTTGCTTTTTATCATCAAAAAAATGCACTACTAAACCTTCAGGAAAGGTTGTATACGAAAAATCTTTATTCGAAAAATCCATCATCTTTTTACTTATTAAATGAATTTTCACTTTACCAGAATCGGTATGCTTTAAATTAATGTTTTCTGCAATACCTGCTGCTTGTAATGACGCTTGATGCAGTTGCTTAATGTCCTTGTAATTATCTTGACAAGAAAAAAAGACTGTTACGACGCAAATCGTAACAGTCTTTAATATAATATTTAGTTGACGTTGCATTATAGTGCTGGTACTTTAACGCTTCTACCAATCCAACATCCTATTTTTACACTTTGTCCTGCTTTACCAGAAGTAAAAATATCTTGTTTACTTGGTGCTTTTGCTCTATAGTTTGCAGCAGTTTTAGCAGCGGCTCTTTTTAAAGCCCCGTTTACTCTACCTGCTTTTTCAGCCATATTAGCCGCTAACCAAAAGGTTGCTCTTTTATCAAATGTGGTTGTACCACAACTGTTAGCTGAACTTGCATACATACCCGCAATTAACAAATATGCTTTACCAAAAGATGGTTGAGCAGATAATGCTTTTTTAGCGTAAGTACGTGCTGCACCTTTTCTACCACGTTTTTTGTTCATTACCGCTAATTTAAAATATACTTTAGCTTTTTCAAAACCTTCAGTATGTAAACTTGCAGACTCATTGTAATACCTTTCTGCTCCTGCAGTATCACCTTTTTTAGCACTTAACATCCCTAAGTAATATGCCGTTTTTGCAGATGGCTCTAAGTTATGAAATGTTTCTACTAATTTTTTAAATAATGGTGCATCCGCACAATTTTTACCTGCTAACCTGCTAGCTGCTTTACGCAACCAAGCTACATCACCTTTATTAGCTTCAAAGTTTTTCTCAAATAATGGCACTAACTTATCACAGTTTGCACGATCACCTAACTCTTTATCTACACCTTTTGCAATTTGATCAAAAGCAAATAAATATGTGTTATAACTTTTTAATCTCTTTGTATCTTTTTTAGATATTGTCCCTGCTTCTTCTTTTGCTAATAAAGCATCTACTTTACCACTAAAGTTTTTGTTTTCTAAATCAATCTTATCTGTAACTACAGTGTACAAGTCAACTAAGTCATGAAATTTCTTTCCACCACCGTCATACATACCTACCATTAACTTAAAGTACGTATATATTGCTTTTGGGTTTTGAAAAGATTTTGCATCTTTTATAAATGCATTATGCAATACTTCAAATTGAGTGTGCGCAGTACCTAACTTTTCATCAAACATTAATTGTCCAATTTTAGCTTCCGTTTTACCTACTTTATATTTTGCTGGCATGTGATGTATACCTTCTTTATACAATGCTATTAAATCATTTGCCCATTTTGTTTTTTCAACACCCGTAGACTTTTTAATTTTATCTTTTAAAATTCTTTCACCATAAGCATATATTGCATTGTTTAGGGTTGGGCATGTTTTACGTACAAACATCCAAGGTTCAAAAGCGGCATCATAATTTTTTACTTTTACTGCTTCAGAAAATATAGATAGTTTTTCCATACACGCTTCGTTTTGTTGTGCATTTGCTGCAAACAAACTAAAGAATAGTATTACTAATAGTGTTAATTTCGTTTTCATAATTGTTGTTTTAAGTTGGTTAATCTATTTTTCTTCGTTGAAACCATTTATCATTAAATGAGAAACTTAGGTTAAAGTTAAAGAAATTTTCTTTTACTAAGTTGGCTTTGGTTGTACCTCTACTACCGTACTCAACTCCTATGTTCATATTTGAGAATAATCTTCCTACAGGTAATCCTACTCCAAAAGACATGCCAAACTCTTTAATTTTTTCATTATTCACTATTAAACCTGTGTTTTCAAAACGCATACCAGCACGATATACAATTCTATCTAAATAACTGGTTAATGAGTTATATTTAGGAATATAAAACCCTCCTACTGCAATTTTTGTTGAATTTTCAAAACTCATATTATTTGCGGCAAAAGTTCTATTTTCTAATTTACTAGTACTTAATGTTGTAAAATCAATACCTGCAAACCATTTTTTAGGCTGACTTAAACCAGCACCTATTGTAAATTTAGAGGGTAATTTAAATTTAGTAGTTGCTAACGCACCTAGATCACTTACTTGTGTACTAACTGGGGTAGGTAAACTTGTATTGTTCCAAATTATTGAAGAAGTTACTCTTTCATTTTTTGAAGTTAAGCTTGCTACAGGACTATACGTTAAACTTGAAATTAACTGTAACTCATTTGTAATCATTTTTTGATAATTAGCTCCTAAATTTATTGCCAAACCAGATAATCTTGAAATATTTATTTCCTGTGTATCATACTGTACTCCGGTAATATAAATAGCTTCGTTTTCAATTTTACCGAAACTATAATTAGCATCAATACCTAATGAAAACTCTTTATTAACAGCATAACCTGCTGCTAAAAATACTTTATTTAACCCGCCTTTACCTTGGTAACGTCCATCGCCAACATTTGCATCTAATCTACTTACAAATCCTGTTTTATAACCCACAGCGGTATATGGCATTAATCCGAAACTAATGCCTAATTTACCCATTGGCAAACCAACTGCTAAATAATCTAATGTGGTTGTTGATCCTTTAGCCTCATTAGTGTCTGTTTTTAGTGTGGTAAATTTTTGATTTCCTCCAACAGTAAAAGTTGTCAATTTTAACTTTCCTAAACTTGCTGGGTTTTGCAAATTTAAATGAATACTATCAGCATAAATGCTCAATCCACCCATTGCTTTATTTTCTACAGTACCCCTGAATTTCAATTCTCCTATACCAAAAAACGAATATGGAGATGTACTTCCTTCTTGAGCAGTCATATTTAAAGACACCAATGCCACAAAAACTATTATAATTTGTTTAATCATTTAGATTTTTATTAATTTCTAATATATAATTCAAACCTTCCAATAGAAAATTTGGTTTGGCAAATATGCTACTTTTTAATCTTTTAGACAAGAAAACGGTATCTCCACCTGTTAAAATAACTGTTAATTTTGAATAGTTTAACATATAATCATTAATTACACCGTCAATCTCATGTAAAAGTCCGTTTACCACACCTGAATGAATACTGTTTTCGGTAGAGTTTCCTATAAAAAAATCGGGATTATTGGGTTTAAGTAACGGTAGTTTTGCTGTTATGTTATGTAATGCTTCATATCTGCTGGTTAATCCTAAGGATATTGCTCCTCCTAAATATTCATTTTTAGTATTTAAAAAATCATACGTAATACAAGTTCCTGCATCCATTACTAATACATTTTTATCAGGATATTGCATTACGGC
Organism: uncultured Kordia sp.; assembly: GCA_964608925.1. Taxonomy (GTDB): domain Bacteria; phylum Bacteroidota; class Bacteroidia; order Flavobacteriales; family Flavobacteriaceae. The sequence continues at coordinate 901 of CAZSQD010000180.1, read as the reverse complement.
AGCGGTAATTAAAGCAATCCTATCTACCCCTAAAGTTTTAGGTGTAGTGTATGTGTTTTGAAAGGGAATTTTCACATTATTAGTTAAAACTACTAATTTTACCAACTTTTTTAACGCAATTTCTTCTTTTTTTGTAAAAATATCTACCGAAGAAAGGATTGCAAATTCAATTAATGGAAACTCCTGTATTACTTTTTGTACTGTAACTAAAATATTTTTATGTGTTGCTATTTTTTTTTCAAGCAGTTTATCTTGTTGAAAAACAGCTATTTTAGCACGTGTATTACCGATATCGATTATTAAATTCATTTGATATTGTTTGAATTACAAATGTACGGAAGAAAAAAAAGAAAAAAATGTTTTGTGTATCTAAAAAACAGTTCTATATTTGCACTCGCAATTATGCATGGTGCCTTAGCTCAGTTGGTAGAGCAATGGACTGAAAATCCATGTGTCCCTGGTTCGATTCCTGGAGGCACCACCAGAAAAACCCTAAAATTAATTTTTTAGGGTTTTTTGTTTTTAGTAACACTTGACTTTTTGCTCAAAAAACGCTATCTTTCGCCTAACTCTGAATATAAATCATTGAAATGGATTCATATTCTTAACAAGTTGGCAATAATTATGAAAAACTCACATTACAGAATAGTACTTTTAGTGTTTTTAACATTTAGTTGTGCATCACAAAAAAATAAAAGTCGTTACAAATCTTATGAAATTTTTCCTTCATTAAGTTTAAACGATTCTAATTCGACAAAGATTAATGAATTGAAATTTAAACCATATTTTAATTCAATGGATTCACAGAAATTTATGTTTCAAAAATTCGGAAAATGGAATAATATAAACGCTACATTCAAGGTTCTAACGCAACAAATCGTTGTCGTTAATTAATAATGCT
>CAZSQD010000179.1:0-4636 GCA_964608925.1 uncultured Kordia sp. | reverse complement strand
GTGCTATTGGTATTCATTTAATTATAGCAACACAACGTCCATCAGTAAATGTAATTACAGGTATGATTAAAGCCAATTTTCCTGCGCGTGTAGCCTTTAGGGTAATGACAGGTATTGATTCTAAAACTATTTTGGACACAGGAGGCGCAAACCAACTAATTGGTAGAGGAGATATGTTGTATACACAAGGTAATGAGTTAATACGTGTTCAATGTGCTTTTGTAGATACGCCAGAAGTAGAACGAATTACAGATTATATAGGCGCTCAAAAAGCATATCCAGATGCATATATACTTCCAGAATATGTTGGGGAAGAAGGTGGCACAACTATTGATAATAATATAAATGAACGCGATAAATTGTTTCGTCAAGCAGCTGAAATTTTGGTTACAGCACAACAAGGTTCCACATCTTTATTACAACGAAAGTTAAAATTAGGATATAATAGAGCAGGTAGAATTATTGATCAATTGGAAGCAGCTGGTATTGTAGGAGGGTTTGAAGGCAGTAAAGCACGTCAAGTTTTAATACCAGATTTAATAGCGCTCGATAAATTTTTTGAAAACGAATAAAAATAGATCATGAAAAAACACATTATTTTAAGTTTAGTACTAGCAATTTCCTTTTTAGGTTTCTCACAAGATTCTCAAAAAGCAAAAAACTATTTAAATGAAGTTTCCGCAAAAGTTAAAACCTATAAAAATATTAGTATAGATTTTAAATATAGCCTACATAATGAAGCTGAAAATGTAAGTCAAACCACAAAAGGAGATGTAGTTTTAAAAGGAGAAAAATACAAGTTAAATATGTTAGGAGTTACCCGTTTATATGATGGTAAAAAAATATATAATGTGAGTCCAGAAGATGAGGAAGTAACTATAACACTTGCAAGTGAAGAAGATGAAGGTACTATTACGCCATCAAAAATGTTAACTTTTTATAAGGAAGGCTATCGTTACGCTTGGGATAAAAAACTACCCATAAAAGGACGTCAAATACAATATGTAAAATTAATGCCTATTGATAGTAATTCAGACATTAAACACATACTTTTGGGTATAGATGTAAATACAAAAAATATTTATAATTTAATAGAAACTGGTAAAAATGGATCAGTAACTACATTAACTGTTAATAGTTTCAAAACAAATCAGCCTTTATCAGAAAGTTTATTTACCTTTGACAAATCAAAATATAGTGATTATTATTTTAACGAATAATATGTAAAAATATAAAAACCTTAAGAGTAAGAACGAAGTAGCTATATTTCGTTCTTATTTTTTAGTAATTATTAGTGTTATCCGTGAAAATATTAGATAAATACATACTAAAAACCTTCTTAAAAACATTTTTAAGTATCTTTTTTATATTGATATTTATTTTTATACTACAATCTGTTTGGGCATTTGTAAAAGAATTGGCGGGTAAGGATTTAGACCTAATAATTGTAGGTAAATTTTTAATGTACCTATTGCCAACACTAGTGCCTTTAATACTACCGTTAACTATACTATTGGCATCTATAATGGTGTTTGGTGATTTTGCCGAAAACTATGAGTTTGCGGCCATGAAATCAGCAGGTATATCCTTACAACGTGCTATGAGAGGTTTATCAATATTTATATTTTTTTTAAGTATTGTTACCTTCTTTTTTGCTAATAATGTGATACCGTGGGGTGAATATCAATCCCGTAATTTAAGGCGTAATATTGCAAAATTAACCCCAGCAATGGCAATAGCGGAAGGGCAGTTTAATCCCATTGGGGATATTAATATTAAGGTGGATAAAAAATCAGGTGAAAACGGTAACCATTTAGAAGGTGTTATTTTACACATGAAAAAGAACGGTAAAAACACCACCGTAATAAAAGCAAAAAGTGGTGATTTAGTACCAGGAGCTAAAAACTCAAATGTATTGCAATTGATATTGTATAATGGTAATTATTACAATGATATTTTTAATAGACTCCCAAAAAAACGCGAACGTAATCCACACGCAAAAAGTGCTTTTGAAAAATACACCATGAATATTGATTTATCAAAATTAAATGATGTTGATTTAGATAAAGAAAATAAAGGAGTATCTTACAAAATGCTAAAAATCAATCAATTAATACCCGTAATTGATTCGTTGGAGCAAAAAAGAAAATCAGAAGTAGCAGTAGATGTTACAAACACCATAAATAGTTTAAATATATTTAAAAGAGCTTCAACAGCGGTATTACCTATTGATAAAGTTAAATTAGATCCTAAATTTAAGCAAGAGAAAATTCCAAATTCATTAAAAAAAGGAATTTTACCAATAGCAATACCAAAATTAGCAATAGAAGAAAACCTGTTACTAAAAGGAGAGAAAATTATATCTGAAAACCAAATAAAAATTAAGAAAATAAAAGATATAACACCTGTATTTAAAGGAGATTACTTAAAAATATTTACCCCAAAAGAAAAAGAAGTTATTTTAAATTTTGCAATAACAAATGCAAAAACCAAATATAAACAAATAGAAGCATCAGAAAAAATTAACCTATTTAAAAAGGTAAATTTAAATCAACATAAAATGGCATTGCATAAAAAATTTGCATTAGCATTTTCATGCTTTATACTCTTTTTTGTAGGTGCTCCGTTGGGTGCAATTATACGTAAAGGAGGTATGGGGTTGCCTATGGTTATTGCAATGGGTTTATTTTTAAGTTACTATTTTATTGGTATTTTTGCTCAAAACAGTGCCGAGAGCGGTTCCATTTCACCTTTTTTAGGAGCTTGGTTATCTACCCTAATACTATTACCTTTAGGGGTAATGCTTACCCGTAATGCAACATCAGATAAAGGAGTGTTTAATACGGACCCTATAGTATTGTTTTTTGAAAATATTTGGAATAAAATTTCAAAGAAAAAAAATAGAGCAACGCAAAAAAATGATTTGGTGGAAGGTGAGAAAATAAATCAACTTATAAAAGCTCCTGTATTATCTTTAGATACTGCCAATTATACGGTATTGTACAAAAAATATACTACAACCTCACTAATAGCCTTTTTAATATTTACATTACTATTTTTAATATTAGTTGTTTTTAGTTTACTATTAAAACAGTCTTTTACCAAAATAATAATTACCATTTTTGGTATTGCAACCGTAGTATATGTATTATTTTACGTCAAAACATTTAGTACTTATTTAAAACTCACTAAATTTGCAAAACCTAATAACACCAAATTAAATATATTAATTGAATTCTTCTTTGGTATTACAGCAAACAGTATTGCTTATTTTTACCATAAAAAAGAAGTCGCAAAAAATATTCAAAATAAAGACAACTTAAATCATGACAACAGCAAATAAAACACAACTCAATACTATTGAAGAAGCCATTGAAGATATTAAAAATGGTAAAGTAATTATTGTTGTAGACGATGAAGACCGTGAAAATGAAGGTGATTTCATTGCGGCAGCAGAATCGGTAACCCCAGAAATGATTAACTTTATGGCTACGCATGGTAGGGGCTTAATTTGTGCGCCACTTACCGAGAAAAGGTGTGACGAATTAGAGTTAGATTTAATGGTTAAAAATAATACAGTTTTGCACCATACACCTTTTACAGTTTCGGTAGATTTAATTGGTAATGGTTGCACAACAGGTATATCAGTTCATGATAGAGCTAAAACGATAAAAGCATTAGTTACCGATGAAACAAAACCAAATGACTTAGGTCGTCCAGGTCATATATTTCCTCTGAGAGCGCGTAAAGGGGGAGTGTTAAGACGTACAGGTCATACGGAAGCATCAGTTGATTTTGCACGTTTAGCAGGAATGAAACCTGCAGGTATTTTGGTGGAAATATTAAATGAAGACGGTACCATGGCACGTTTACCACAGCTTTTAAAAGTTGCCGAAAAATTTGACTTAAAAATAGTATCTATTGAGGATTTAGTAGCATACCGTATGGAGCACGATTCTTTAATAGTAAAAAAAGAAGATTTTAATATACAAACACGTTTTGGTGAGTTTCGTTTACGTGCGTACCAACAAACCACCAATAATCAAGTACATTTAGCATTAACTAAAGGAACTTGGACTGCAAACGAAGCGGTAACAGTAAGAGTAACATCTACCTTGGTAAATAATGATATTTTAGATACTTTAACTTTTAATACCGATAAAAAACTAGAACATATTTTTGACTTAATCAACAAAGATGATAAAGGAGCGTATGTATTTATTAATCAAGAAAGTCCTTCATTAAACCTATTAAGTCGTTTAGGGAAACTAAAGGAGAATCAGCAAAATGGAGAGTTAAGAGCACCTCGTATTAAAATGGATATAAAAGATTTTGGTATTGGAGCACAAATTTTACATGATTTAAATATTAGTAAACTGAAACTAATAACCAATACAAATAAGCAAGAAAAGCGAGTAGCTATGATTGGTTATAGTTTAGAAAATGTAGATTATATTCGTTATGAGTAATTGGTATAATATAAAAATTTTACTAAAATAAAAAAACTCCTAAAGTAAATTTACTTTAGGAGTTTTTTTATGCCAAATTGGTATTACAGCTCTATTTTTTTAAGTTCCTTATAATTCACATTCAATTTTTGAATTAAAAAACCATATAATACTTTGTAAAAGAACCA
>CAZSQD010000178.1:0-4688 GCA_964608925.1 uncultured Kordia sp. | reverse complement strand
CGAAAATCCTCGCGGATTTTCTATTCGGTTTTTATTTGCTAAATTACGTGCTTAAACACGCAACAAACCATATACAAACCGTTGGGCACAATTAAAAAACTACGAATAAACAACCTTATTTCAGAAAAACAAACTACCTTTGATACTATCAAATGACACTATCAATGAGACCTCCATACGACATAACATCAAAAATATTACAATTTATAACCCGAATTTCAGAAAAAATTGGAGAAATAAATGCGAATTTATTAGACAAACCTTCACCAAAATTAAGAAAACAAAATAGAATTAAAACAATTCATAATTCACTTAAAATTGAAGGTAATACACTGACGGAAAAACAAATAACAGCAATTATTGAAAATAAAAGAGTAATTGGTCCAGAAAAAGATATTAAAGAAGTTATAAATACTATTGAAGTTTATAACAATATTGAAAATTTCAAATATCACAATGGAAAAGATTTCCTAAAAGCACATAAAACAATAATGAATGGGTTAATTAAAAATCCTGGAAAATACAGAAAACAAGGTGTAGGCATTGTAAAAGGAACAAAAGTAGAACATATTGCACCACCCCACGGAAATGTTCCATATTTAATGAACGATTTGTTTAAGTATCTAAAAGATAAAAATGAATTAAGTCTTATAAAAAGTTGTGTTTTTCATTATGAAATGGAATTTATACATCCTTTTTTAGACGGAAATGGACGAATGGGACGTTTATGGCAAACTTTAATATTGAAAGCCGAATATCCTGTATTTGAATTTATTCCTTTAGAAACCTTAATTAGTAAATCACAAAAAGAATATTATGAAGCATTATCAGAAAGTGATAAAAAAGGAAAATCAACAATATTTATCGAATATATGTTAGGAATTATTAATAATTCACTTGAAGATATTCTAAAATTTGGAAGTCGAAAATTAAATCAAACAGATAGAATAAATTATTTTAAGGAATTAGATAATAAAGGATTTACAAGAAAAGATTATATGAATATTTTTAAAGAAATTTCTTCTGCAACTGCAAGTAGAGACTTAATTAAAGGGGTTGAATTGGAAATATTTGTAAAAATTGGAGAAAAGAATAAAACAAAATATAGGCTAAAATAAACTGTACCCAACAAAATGCAAACGTAATTACGGGTTTTGTGCTTAATACCAATTTAATTTTTTAATGTCGTATAAATGAATTGAAAGGTAAATGTCTTGAAACCCATAACTACGCTTACATAGAACGCTACACGAAATTCGAAAAAAATCACATAAAAAAGCCTCTCAAATAAAATTTGAGAGGCTTTTTTTTATACTTAATATCAAACTATATAATTAACATAGCATCACCATAAGAGTAAAACTTATAGTTTTCTTTTATTGCTTCTTTGTATGCTTTCATTACAAAATCATGATCAGCAAAAGCAGAAATCATCATTAATAATGTTGATTTTGGTGTATGAAAATTAGTTATCATACAATTGGCAATACTAAAATCATACGGTGGGTGTATGTATTTGTTTGTCCATCCATGATAGGTATTCAAAGTACTATTAGTAGAAACTGCACTTTCCAATACACGCATTGCAGTTGTACCTACTGCACAAATTCTCTTTTTCTTTTTTAAAGCATCATTAATAGTTTCCACAGCTGGTTCTTTAATTTCTATTTTTTCAGAATCCATTTTATGCTTGGTAATATCTTCTACCTCTACAGCATCAAAAGTACCCAAACCAATGTGTAAAGTTACCTCAGCAGTTTCAACTCCTTTAATTTCTAAACGCTTTAATAGGTGCTTTGAAAAGTGTAAACCTGCAGTTGGTGCTGCTACGGACCCTTCATGTTTTGCATAAATGGTTTGGTAACGCTCTTTATCATCTGCTTCTACTTCTCTTTTAATATATTTTGGCAAAGGTGTTTCGCCTAATTCTTTCAATTTCACTCTAAACTCTTCATAACTTCCGTCATATAAAAAACGTAAGGTTCTACCACGAGATGTTGTATTATCAATAACCTCAGCAACTAATGTTTGGTCTTCACCAAAATATAATTTATTACCAATACGTATTTTACGTGCAGGATCTACTAAAACATCCCACAAACGTTGCTCCTCACTTAACTCACGTAATAAAAACACTTCAATACGCGCTCCAGTTTTTTCTTTATTACCAAATAAACGCGCAGGAAATACTTTGGAGTTGTTTAACACCATTACATCACCTTCATCAAAATAATCAATTAAATCCTTAAATTGCTTATGTTCAATTGTTTTTTCTTTCCTGTTTAAAACCATTAAACGTGCCTCATCTCTATGTTCTGACGGGTATTCTGCTAATAATTTTTCTGGAAGTTCAAAATCGAACTGCGTTAATTTCATTTTCATAATTATGCTGATATAAGTTTATAGTTGGCAAATATACAATTTGGAGATAGGGGTTGTCAAGTAAATTGGCAATTATTTTAAAATAAAAAGAAAAGAGATAATAAAAAAGAGATAATTAATTTTTAATCAACTCATAAACAGCAATTTATATACTAATTTAATACAACACCTATTGCTTTTAAATTTTCCCAAAAAGTGGGGTATGATTTTGAAACTACTTCCGCATTTTTTATTGTTAACGTAGTTTTTAAAGCTAACGGAGCAAATGCCATTGCCATCCTATGATCTTGATAAGTAGCAATAGAAATATTTTTGTTTATTTTTTTTGAGGGTGATAGTTGCAAGGAATCCTCCGTAATAACTACCGAAGCACCCAATTTTTCCAATTCGGTTTGTAAAGCAATTAGCCTATCTGTTTCTTTAATTTTTAAGGTATGCAAACCTGTTAAACAACAAGAAATCCCTAATCCAAAACAAGTAACAGTAATAGTTTGTGCAATATCTGGAGTGTTTTTCAAATTAAGTGTGAGGTGTGAGGTGTGAGGTATTATGCCGTTTTTTAATGTAATTGTATTTTTATGAAATTCAGTTTGCACTCCAAACTGCTCATATATTTTAGTTAAAACCGAATCTCCTTGTAATGATTTTTTAAAATAAGAACTTAATTTTATTTGTGTTCCTTCTGTTGACAAGGCTACCAAACTGTAAAAATAAGATGCTGAACTCCAGTCAGATTCCACGGTTAAGGCTTGGTTTGTGAGGCGTGAGGTGTTATGTTTTACTTTTATTATATTATTTTCAAAATTGGTTTGTACACCAATTTTTTCTAATAATGCCAATGTCATTTTCAGGTACGGCGTAGATGTTATTTCATCTTTTAGTGTTAGCGATAATCCATTTTTTAAAACAGGAGCTATTAATAATAATGCAGAAATATACTGACTGGATACATCTGCTTTTAAGCTGACTTTATTTTTAGTTAATGCTTTACCTTTTATTAGCAACGGCGGATAGCCTTCCTCTTTTAAATAGGTAATATCAGCTCCTAATTCTTGCAATGCATCTACCAAAACACCAATAGGTCTTTGCTGCATACGTGCCGAACCTGTTAGCGTGACTTCATTCCCTACCTGAATAGCATAATATGCTGTTAGAAATCGCATTGCAGTACCTGCATGGTGAATGTCTATCCTTTTTGAAGTAGATGCCAATGCTTTTTGCAATACTTGAGAATCATCTGAATTTGATAAATTTTTAATTGTAATGTTTGTAAATAATGCCTGCAAAATCAATAATCGATTTGATTCTGATTTGGATCCCGTAATTTGGATTTCAGAATTTAAATTATTTATTAACGATTGCTGCAAGTATACATCCATTGAAAAAAATTATTTTTGATGTTTCTTTTTTTTAAATTTAGCCATTAAAAAACCATAAACCAATGAAAAACCTGCTAACATGAGCATATAGTTTCTAAACTCTGGAGTTTTTACATATTCAGAAAAATTGGTAGTGATTATGCTTAATATTATTTTAATAAATGATGCCACTGCAAAAAATACCGCCGAAAAACGGATTCCTAATTTAAACAGTGAGGTGTTGGCTATTTTTGACATTATTTTGTTTTCTTTAAAGTGATGTATAAACTATACAATACACTTATCACTATTTTTATGCCAAAAAATTGTTTCCACTTGCCGTCATTCAATAACTCTGCTGCTATTTTATCAAAATTAAAAGAGAAAAAATCTCCTGGATTATTTAAAATTAAAGATACTATTGTTACAATTACAAAAAACACGAGTGCGGTTAATGCAAAGTTTTTAAAGAATCCTGGTGCTTGTAGTTTTTCTTGAAAAGTCATATTATTTTAGTTTTTCGTTATTATGATGCCTATCATGATCTCGTTTGGTTTTAAAATCGAGTTTCTTATCAAAAGCTTCTTGTAAGTCAATACCTGTTTGGTTAGCTAAACACAATACCACAAACATTACATCCGCTAATTCCTCGCCTAAATCTTTATTTTTATCGCTTTCTTTTTCACTCTGCTCTCCGTAACGGCGTGCAATTATACGTGCTACCTCACCTACTTCCTCGGTAAGTTGCGCCATATTGGTGAGTTCATTAAAATAACGAACTCCGTGGGTTTTAATCCAACTATCTACTTCTTGTTGTGCGTTTTTGATGTTCATTTTAAATGATTGAATAATTCAATATTAAATTTTTATTTATTCTATTTCAACTTAGGGTTTATCAGCTAATTAATAATTAACCCTCTACAATTTAAGTCTGGGATAAAATGGCTA
>CAZSQD010000177.1:0-4740 GCA_964608925.1 uncultured Kordia sp. | reverse complement strand
AATGAATAAATTATTGTTTAACCCAAAAGTTGCATTTGTGACTTGAATCTTGCTATTTAAAAAATCTATTTCATAAAAAAACCTTCCTTTTATATTAATATAAAAGGAAGGTTTTTAAATTATGATATAAAAAGTTTACTCTTCTTCTTGAGTTGCTTTTACTTCTTCTTCAAAATTTAACAAGTCTTTTTGTTGTAAAGTATTGTACCAACGTATTACTTTTTTAATATCACTTGGGTACACACGCTCCTCATCATAACCTGGTAGTACTTCGCTAAAATAAGTTTCTAATTCTTTTTTAGATGCTTTATGGCTTACTGATGTTGCTGCTGCGTTTTCTTTGTCCTTAATTTTTGTAAAAACCTCACGCAAAGGCACTTCTTCAGTATACGTATAAATAGCTATTTCATTAAGCATACTTACGTTACTACGCATGTTTACGTTTACTTTTTTACCATCGGTTAAAGATTCTGCTAAAAAACCTCCTCTTGTTTGTGTTACTAATTGGTATAATCCTGGTTTACCAGTAATGGCTAATATTTTACTTAAACTCATATTTTATATTTTTTCTGAATCAAGGTATTACAAGATAAAATTCTTATAAATGCGATTCTTGTTTTAAATTTTGGAACACAAATATAAAATCTTTGTGTTATTTACCTACTATTTTCTACGTTTATTTGCTTGTGGAAAACGCATACGATAATCGGCATTTACTTTTCCTTTACTAATATTGGCTAACTTACCTTTTATCAATCGCTTTTTTAAGGGAGATATCAAATCGGTAAACAACACTCCTTCAATATGATCATATTCATGTTGTACTATACGTGCAGGTAAACCCGTTAAGGTTTCGGTTTGTTTTTTCCAATTTTCATCAAAATATTCAATAGTAATCGTTTCTTTTCTAAACACATCCTCACGTACATCTGGTATACTCAAGCATCCTTCATTAAACGCCCACTCTTCACCTGTTTCTTTAATTATTTTAGCGTTAATAAAAGTGCGTTTAAAGTTTTCTAATGCTTTTGCATCTTCTTCACTCACATCTTCACTATCCGCAAAAGGAGAAGCATCTATAACAAACAAACGAATGGCTACTCCTATTTGTGGAGCAGCAATACCTACGCCAAAAGCACCGTACATGGTTTCCCACATATTATCAATTAATTCGTTTAAATTGGGATAATCTTTACTGATTTCTACTCCCATTTTTCGAAGCACAGGACTTCCGTAAGCTACTACTGGTAATATCATTTTTTATTTATTATATAAGTATGATTGTAAAATTAGGGTTGCACTAATTTCGTCTACTAATGCTTTGTTTTTCCGAGCTTTTTTACTCAGTCCGCTATCAATCATGGTTTGAAATGCCATTTTTGAGGTAAAACGTTCATCTTCTCTGATAACTTTCATTTCAGGAAATTTTTTATGAAATTTCTCTACAAACTGCTGAATATATACTTCACTTTCAGAAGCCGTATTATCCATTTGTTTGGGTTCTCCTAAAACCACTAACTCCACATTTTCTGTTGTAAAATACTGTTTTAAAAAAGGCAACAACTCTTTAGTAAGTATTGTAGTTAAACCAGATGCTATTATTTGCATATCATCCGTAACTGCAATACCTGTACGTTTAGTACCATAATCTAACGCTAAAATTTTAGCCATAAAACAACTTTATAATTTTACAATTTTGGCAAATTTACTACTTTAATTAACTATCGGTGTTAAAATGCTACTAAAATTAATGTAAAACCTCTTATATTTACCAAATATATTGGGTAACCCGATAGTAAAAAAGAGATTCCTCTTTATTTATAAAAAAATACAACAACATAAAAAATGACCGAAATACAACAAATTATAGAAAGTGCTTGGGAAAATAGAGGTTTACTAACCCAAACTAAAACTCAAGATACCATTAGAAAAGTAATTGATTTATTAGATGCAGGTACTTTACGTGTTGCAGAACCTACTGCAAACGGTTGGCAAGTTAATGAATGGGTAAAAAAAGCGGTAGTGTTATATTTTCCAATACAAAAAATGGAAACTTTAGAAGCTGGTATTTTTGAATATCACGACAAAATACCCTTAAAAAGAGGTTATAAAGCGAAAGGAATTAGAGTTGTACCAAACGCCATTGCGCGCCATGGAGCATATATATCAAAAGGAGTTATTATGATGCCAAGTTACGTAAACATTGGCGCTTATGTTGATGAAGGAACTATGGTAGACACTTGGGCAACTGTGGGTAGTTGTGCTCAAATTGGCAAAAACGTGCATTTGTCTGGAGGCGTTGGTATCGGTGGTGTTTTAGAGCCTTTACAGGCAGCACCCGTAATTATTGAAGATGGCGCTTTTATTGGCTCTCGCTGTATTGTTGTAGAGGGTGTGCGTATTGAAAAAGAAGCGGTTTTAGGGGCTAATGTGGTTTTAACCATGAGTACTAAAATTATTGATGTTACTGGTGATACTCCAATTGAAACTAAAGGAGTTGTGCCTGCAAGATCTGTAGTTATACCTGGTAGTTATACCAAAAAATTTCCGGCTGGAGAATTTCAAGTACCCTGTGCCTTAATTATTGGCAAACGTAAAGAAAGTACCAACAAAAAAACATCTTTAAATGATGCTTTACGTGAATATAATGTAGCCGTATAATTTAGATCAAGTGCTAATAAACTTAATCCTCATTTATAGAAGACTTACTTTAAAGAAAAACAACTCTTTATGAATCAATATAAACAGAATTTTATTTTACTTTTAAAACGGATTTTATATGCGATTTTCGCCTATAGTTTGCTACGCATTTTGTTTTTAGTATTTAATTGGGGGAGCTTTCAAAATGTAACATTATTTAACTTTTTGGGAGGTATTAGGTTTGATTTATCGGTAATATTTTATAGTAATATTTTATTAATTGCCTTACATACCGTTCCTGGTAACTTCAAATATAAAGAAGGCTATCAAAAAGCACTTAAATGGATTTTTTATGTGGTCAATTTATTATTTTTAAGTACTAATTTTGTTGATTTTATCTATTATAAATTTACAGGAAAACGAAGTACTTTTGATTTGATTACAGCAAAAGGAATGGAGCAAGAAATTGGTGGTCTCCTACCCGACTTCGCAAAAAGATATTGGTATGTATTAATCGCATTCTTTATATTTGCCTATGCCTTTTACAAATTTATTCCTAAAGGGCAACTTTTTTTTAAAAACCTTGAAAAAGCAACTTTTCCCAACAGTATTAAGCAAACACTTACTTTTTTAATTGCTACCGCAAGTTGTATTTTAATTGGGCGTGGTGGCATACAACGCAAACCTTTACGTAGAGTTGATGCTATAAAATATGCTACTGCAACTAACACTCCTATTGTATTAAATACCCCATTTTGTATTTTAAAAACAATGGGGAGAAAACGTGACTTACAACCATTTCATTTTTACACAAAAGAAGAAATAGACAAACAATATAGTCCTATAAAACAATTTAAAGATAGTGTAGCCTTTACCAAAAAGAATGTAGTAATTATTATTTTGGAAAGTTTTGGTGATGAAAACGTAAGTTATTCTTCTCCAAAAGAAGGGAATACTCCATTTTTAGATTCTATTATTAAAAAATCAATGTATTTTAAAAATGGTTTTGCTAACGGAAGGGTTTCTGCTGATGCGGTACCATCAGTAATATCAGGTATTCCAAGTATTATTGGGCAACCTTATGTATCATCGTCCTACGCTTTTAACAACGTAAACTCTTTACCTAAAATTTTAAAAGAAGAAGGTTATAATACCTCCTTTTTTCATGGTGCGTTTAACGGAAGTCAAAATTTTGATCAATATGCTAAAATTGCAGGTTTTGATGCTTATTATGGTAAAAACGAATACCCGCAAACCTCTCCAGATGAGGAGGATGGGAAATGGGGTATTTTTGATGAAGAGTTTTTAGGTTTCTTTGGTAAAAAATTAACAAGCTTTAAAGAACCTTTCTTTTCAAGTATATTTACCATTTCTTCACACATACCCTTTATTATGCCTAAAAAGCATCAAGGGAAATTTAAAAAAGGGAATACTATATTTTATGAAACAGTAGGATATACCGACTATGCATTACAGCAATTTTTTGATTACGCAAAACAACAAAAATGGTATAAAAATACCGTATTTATTTTTACTGCCGACCACTGTTCCATGGGAAAAAAAGGAGGCTATGATTCAGTTTTACAAGAATACTCCATCCCTATTTTATTTTTTGATCCTTCAAATGAAAAATTAGCAAGTTTGCCTGAACGCAACTTTCAGCAAATAGACATTTTACCCAGTATTTTAAAATATTTACATTACCCAAAACCATTTGTTAGTTATGGTTTTGAATATACAAATTCAAAAAACTTAGTTATCAACTTTATTAATGGTATGTATCACGCCACTATAAATAATTATTATTTAGTTTTTGATGGCTCAAAAATTATTGAATTATACAATTATAAAAAAGACACGGCATTACATCATACTATTTTAGGTGAAAATTTAATATTACAACAGGATTTAGAAACACAATTAAAAGTATATTTACAGTCATTTAACAACAACCTCATCAATAATACGCTAACTATAGAATAGGCCAATGAAAGTATTAGTTATACAACAAAAAATGATTGGTGATGTACTTACCTGTTCAATGTTATGTGAATTAATTAAAAATAAACACCCTGAATATGAGGTGCATTATGTAGTTAA
>CAZSQD010000176.1:0-4768 GCA_964608925.1 uncultured Kordia sp. | reverse complement strand
TTACTTCCTCAGCCTCACGAATGTCATTAAATAAATCTCTAACATTTTCTTTATTCCAAGCAAAACCTCTTTGGTATTTTGGTATTTCAAAAAATTTCCTATTAAAAAAGTCTTGTATTTTTGTATTTGCCATTTTTTATATGTTTTGATTTTCGTTTGTCTTAATGAATGCTAACTTGTTTATATACGTTACTCACCTAATTGTTTTATCCTTTTTTGGTATAATATACGTACCTTTTTAAGGTATTAAGTGCACTTATACGTCTAAGTATAAACTATTAGATATTACGAATGTAAGCATAATATTAAAAATCATCAAACGGATTTTTAATATTTTTTAAACTTCGGGTAGAAACATGCGTATAAATCATCGTAGTTTTTGGATTACTGTGCCCTAAAAGCTCTTGAATATAACGGATGTCCGTACCGTTTTCTAACAAATGAGTAGCAAAACTATGACGTAAACTATGTAACGTAATACTTTTTTTTATATCGGTTTTTGCCAAATTGTTTTTTAAAATTTTTCGGGAGCTTGTTGCCGAATATTGATTACTTTGTTGACCCGTAAAAAGGTAATTATTAGGTTTATAAATACTTACATAATCCTTTAATAAAATAGCAAAATTGGTAGACAAAAGTGTATAACGATCCTTTTTGCCTTTTGCTGATTTTATATGAATTAAATTTCTGTCAAAATCCACATCAACAAGTTTTAAATTAATAGCCTCTCCAATACGTAACCCCGCAGAATAAAGAAGCGTAAGTAACGTTTTGTGTTTTAAATTAGTAATAGCATTTAATAGTTTTTTTACCTCATCAATAGTTAAAACCACAGGTAATTTCCGTTCTTTTTGAGGTCTTGTAATTTGTAATTCTTCTACATTAATTTTTTGATATTCTAAGTATTTTTTAATGCCACTAATACATTGGTTTTGATAAGAAATTGATTTGTTTGGATGCACAATAAAATCATAATTAAACTGCTCAATCAAGCGGGCACTTATTTGCGTTATTTTCTTTTTATACATATACCTTAAAAAAAATGCCGTAACCTCAATATATGTATGCACTGTATTATCGCTAAATCGGTTTTGTTGTAGCCATTTTTCAAATTTTAGTAAATCATTTTTTTGAGAATCAGCAAGCGCTGGCAAGATGATGCTTTTATTTTTTTCTTCGGATAATTTCTTTTTCTGAAACGCACTATAATCTACAAAATAATTCTTCTCTCTTAGATGATTGTAAATCTCTTTTTTATTCTCTGTAGTATTAGGAAGGTAAAAAGCACGATGTGTGGCACTCCATTTTATGTCAGATAGTTTCTTTAGATGTAGTCTAATTTCATCATCATACGGAAACTGAATGGCAATAATTTCATTTTTACGATGCACTAAAGGCAAGATGGAAATTTTTTTCATTATTTTTTTAGTCTAATTTAGGTAAAAAGACTAAAATAGGCAAGTGTGCTAAATAAAAAGAATTATTAAGTACGCAAAAATTTTAATAGTGAGGTGATAGCTCATCCCTACTTTTTTTATCAATTTTTCAATACATAGCTTAAGTTGGTATAATACCTCACCTTTTAGTTTACTTGCGTTGTTCCAATTCAATCACTTCCATATTTTTAATATCCTTACCATCAATTTCAAAACGTAACATAGTACGTACTTTGTGTATCCCATATTTGCCAGCAGCACCAGGATTGAGGTGTAATAATTTTAGTTTTTTGTCAAACTGAACTTTTAAAATATGACTGTGTCCTGCAATAAATATTTTCGGAGGGTTTTGTATTAATTCCTCACGTATTTTTGGGTTATATCTATTTGGGTAGCCGCCAATATGGGTAATCCAAACATCAACTTGTTCGCATAAAAAACGGTGGTGTAAAGGAAATTCTAAACGTGCCGTAGCATCATCAATATTACCATAAACGCAGCGTAGCGGTTTTATTTTTTGAATGGCATCTGTAACTTTTAAATCGCCAATATCACCAGCATGCCAAACCTCATCTGCCTGTTTTACAAACTTTAAAATCTGATCATCTATAAAACTATGGGTGTCGGACAATAATAATATTTTAGTCATATACTATAATGAAAAATAATGATTTATATTTGTATTCGCTATCAGCAAAAATACAATTATACTTGAGATATTTTATAGAACTTTCATATAACGGCAAAAACTACCACGGTTGGCAAGTACAACCCAACGCTATTAGTGTGCAAGAGGTTTTAGAAAAAAATTTAAGCATCGTTTTACAGCAAAAAATTAATATTGTAGGGGCAGGACGTACGGATGCTGGTGTGCATGCTACTCAAATTTTTGCGCATTTTGATATTGAAAAAAAGCAAAATGAAGAGCAATTAACATACAAACTCAATGCTATTTTACCTAAAGATATTGCTATTATAGCTATTTTTCAGGTAAAAACGGATGCACATGCACGTTTTGATGCCGTAAAACGCGCATACCAATATAAAGTAGTAACAGTAAAAGCCCCCTTTTTTAATGAGTATTCACATTTGGTAAAGCAAAAATTAAATGTGGCTAAAATGAATGAAGCAGCAGCTATTTTGTTAGAATACACTAATTTTCAGTGTTTTTCTAAAGTAAAAACAGATGTATTTACGTATAATTGTACCATTACCGAAGCCATTTGGAAACAAGAAAATGGAGTGCTTGTATTTCATATTTCGGCAAATCGGTTTTTACGTAATATGGTACGTGCCATTGTAGGTACATTATTAGCAATAGGATTAGATAAAATTTCTGTTGCCGAAATGCATAATATTATAAAAAGTAAAAATAGAGGTAAAGCAGGTACATCCGTACCCGCACAAGCATTATATTTAACGGAAGTTCACTACCCCAAAACAATTAAATATGGCAGATAAAACGGGTAATACGTTTGATATTAAATTATTTGCACGCTTATTAAAGTACGCAAAACCCTATAAAAGTACTTTTTTTGGAGTTACCATTACAGCTATATTGTTAGCGGTTTCGGCAACCGCAAGACCCTATTTGTTAAAAGAAACCATTAACAATCCTATTTTAAATAAAGACGGTCAAGGTTTAGTATTTTACATATCCTTAATGGTGTTGGCATTGGTTTTAGAAGTCGTATTTCAGTTTTTATTTATCTTTTTCTCTAATTGGTTGGGACAGTCTATTATTAAAGATATTAGAGTCCAATTATTTACGAAATTAATGTGCTTTAAAAAGCAGTATTTTGACACCAATGCAGTAGGTAAATTGGTAACCAATGCCGTAAGTGATATTGAAAAAATTGCCGATGTATTTAGCCAAGGATTCTTTTTAATTATTGGCGATTTGCTTAAAATGGCAGTGGTAATGAGCGTAATGTTGTATGCTGATTTTAAATTAGCACTCTACGTATTTGCCTTATTGCCCTTTATTTTAATAGCTACTCGTATTTTTCAACGCGCCATGAAAGGTGCTTTTAAAGAAGTGCGTAAACAAGTATCTGAACTCAATGCTTTTGTGCAAGAACGTATTACGGGTATGAAAATTGTACAGCTTTTTACACAAGAAAAAGAAGCTTATAATACCTTTGTGGGTATCAATGCAAAACATAAAAAAGCATGGATAAAAACCGTGTGGTACAACTCTATATTTTTTCCAATAATTGAATTAGCTTCCTCAATAACCATTGCTATAATTTTATGGAACGCAGGTTTAAACGCAGCATTAAATCACAATGCTACTAATTTAGGAATGATAGCAATGTTTGTGCAAATGACAGGAATGTTGTTTAGACCCTTACGTCAATTAGCCGATAAATTTAACACCCTACAAATGGGTATGGTAGCTGCCAACCGTGTGTTTAGTGTGTTGGATACCAATGCTATTATTGAAGATAAAGGAGTTATTGTAAAAGAAACAATAAAGGGTGATGTTGTTTTTAAAAATGTGCATTTTTCATATGTGAAAGATGAAGCCGTTTTAAGAGGTGTTTCCTTTGAGGTTAAACAAGGACAAACTATTGCTATTGTTGGGGCAACAGGAGCAGGAAAATCGACAATAATTAATTTGCTCAACCGTTTTTATGAAATAGATTCAGGAGAAATCACGTTGGATGGGATTTTAATTTCCGATTATAAACTGAACAACCTTCGTAGTAAAATGGCAGTAGTTTTACAAGATGTATTTTTATTTGCTGATAGTATTTACAATAACATTACCTTACAAAATGAATCCATTTCATTAGCAGCAGTAAAAGCAGCAGCAAAAGCAATTGGAGTACATGAGTTTATTGAAAAACTACCCAATGGCTATCACTATAACGTAAAAGAAAGAGGCGTAATGTTATCTTCAGGACAACGACAATTATTAGCATTTTTACGCGCCTATGTAAGCAATCCAGATATCTTAATTTTAGACGAAGCCACTTCGTCAATTGATTCGTATTCTGAACAATTAATACAACAAGCTACCCAAAAAATTACAGCAAACCGTACCTCAATAGTTATTGCCCATCGTTTAGCAACCATAAAATCAGCACATAAAATTTTAGTGATGGATAAAGGGGAAATAGTAGAACAAGGTACCCATCATGAATTATTACAATTACCAAACGGATATTACCGTAAATTGTATGATGTACAGTTCGCAAAAGAATAAAATGATTGGCTGTCCTTAATAATTAAAAAATAGCGGTTATAACTCGTTGTGTAATACCCCAAAAAAAAGATGAGAAATCAAGAATTTAACGAAACAAATCAAAATCTTAGATGAAAAAGAA
>CAZSQD010000175.1:0-4788 GCA_964608925.1 uncultured Kordia sp. | reverse complement strand
TTTCCACAATTCTGATATTTCGTTTAAAAACTAAAATATCTTTCATTTTACCAATCGCCTTCTTTTGAAACTCAGCGTCACCTACTGCCAACACTTCATCAATAATTAAAATATCAGGTTCCATAAAAGCTGCTACCGCAAACGCCAACCGTACCGTCATACCACTTGAGTAGCGTTTTACAGGCGTGTCAATATAACGTTGGCAACCTGAAAAATCAATAATTTCATCTATTTTAGCTGTAATTTCCTTTTTGGTCATTCCTAAAATAGCCCCGTTTAAAAAAATATTTTCTTTACCCGTCATTTCAGGGTGAAACCCTGTACCTACCTCTAATAAAGAAGCAATACGGCCTCTTGATTTTATACTACCTGTTGTTGGCCCTGTAACTTTTGATAAAATTTTTAATAAGGTAGATTTTCCCGCACCATTTTTACCTATAATACCCAGCACCTCACCACGTTTTACCTCAAAATTAATATCTTTTAACGCCCACACATATTGAGATGTGGCTTTAGTGGCTCTATCATTGGTTTCTCCCACTTTTAAATACGGATCATCTTTACCTCTAATATTTGCCCACCAACGGTTTATATCATGTGATATAGTACCAGTACCAATTGTTCCTAATCGGTATTGTTTGCTTAAATTTTCTATTTTTAAAATTACTTCGTTCATTATTCTGATATCTGTTGTCAGTTATGGGTTGTGGTTAGGTTTTCCAATTATTTTCTACATATTTAATAAAAGTATAAATTTTACCTCCCAAATTATCATATTTTAAAATTAACTCTTTTGTTTCAAGTTCAGGATATAACTCGTGTATCATTTCTAATTGCGATAAGCACTCTAATAAAGAAGCGTGAGCATATACTAAAAATTTAATGAAATCTGCTTTATACTTTCTTCTTCCATACCCTTCTACAATATTATTTTTAATGCTTTTTGAAGAACGCCTTATCTGACTTCCTTGTTCATACAATTCAAATTTTGGAAGCTGCAATGATATCTTATGAATCGCAATAGCATATTCAAAAGACAACTTGTAAACATCTAAATCTTTATAGCTTTTCATTTATTCTTTATATTTTTAATCTACTTACAAAACTACCAACTCAAAACCGTCAACTGAAAACTACCATCCCTACACCGTATCAATAAAAGATTTCTCGGTTTTATTAAAAATTAGTAACCCTAAAAATAGGATGATAATACTTGTAACTCCTGTATATAAAAAATTTGCCCAAGAAAAACTACCTTCACCTAGCAACATAAATCGGGCAGACTCTATAACTTGGGTCATTGGGTTATATTTAATAATTTCACCTACATAAGCAGGTATTTTTCCTTGCTCTATTTTTTCGACTATTAAAGATAATGGATACATTACTACGGATACATACATTAACAATTGAACTCCAAAAGTCATTAAAAATTTTAAATCACGATATTTGGTTACCATTGATGAGATAATCATACCTAACCCTAAGCCCAACATTCCCATAAATAATACCAAAACAGGGAATAGAAAAATTAGTTTATTAGGCGCTATTTGTGCTCCTTGAAATACATAAATTACATAAAAAAAAGCGAAAATGAAGAGCTGTATTCCAAATTTAACTAAATTTGAAACTACTATTGACATGGGCATTATGATACGCGGAAAATATACTTTACTAAATATATTAGCGTTTTTAGTAAAGGTATCTGAGGTAGCGGTTAAACATTCTTTAAAGTAATTCCAAACGGTAATACCTGCTAAATTAAATAAAAATGCTGGCACCACTCCTGTTTCTATATTTGCGATATTATTAAATATAAGCGTAAACGTAATAGACGTAAATAATGGCTGAATAATATACCAAAGCGGTCCTAAAATGGTTTGCTTATATAATGTTATTACATCTCTTTTTACAAATAATAACAACAAATCACGATATTGCCAAACTTCTTTTAAATTTAAGCTAAACAAGCTATTTTTAGGGGTTATTTCAAACAACCAATTGTTTTTTTGTGTATTCAAAACTAACTTCTTTTAAAAATATTTTTGATTTTACCCAATACTGTTTTTGGCTTATCGTGCTTATGATAACCATTTCCGTACGCTCCGTAACCATAGCCGTAACCATAACCATAACCATAACCATAACCTGTTTTTACTTTAAAATAATTGAGTACAAAACTAACGTTACTAATTTCCTTATTTTTATATTTCTCATTAATTAACCCTAGCATATTTTTTAGCGTATAATTTTGTCGAATCATATATAAATTAGCATCAGCATATTGCATTAAATCCAACGCATCGGTTACCAACCCTAATGGTGGTGTATCCAATATTACGTAATCATAATCTTCTTTCAGTTTTGCTATAAATTCGCCCATTTGATCACTAATCAGTAATTCTGAAGGGTTTGGTGGCACAGGACCTGATAAAATTAAATCTAAATTGGGTATTTGTGTTTGCTGTATAACCTCTTCATACGTTTTATCTTCTATCAAATAATTGACTACACCAAAATCATTTTTAATATTAAAGTCATCAAATATTTTCGGTTTACGCAAATCTAAACCTACTAATACCGTTTTTTTACCACTCGTAGCATACACACTTGCCATGTTTATTGAAGTAAAGGTTTTACCCTCTCCACTTACTGAGGAAGTTACCAAAATCGTTTTTGCTCTACTGTGTATTTTTTGACGCTTATAAATAAATTCTAAACTGGAACGCATTGCTCTAAAGGATTCTGCTACAGGTGAATTAGAGCGCTCAAAAACAGCTAAAGGCTTACTACTTTTACCTACAACGCCCAATACTGGTATTTTAGATAAAAACTCAACGTCTTCTGGCCCTTTAATTTTATTATTTAACAAAAATAACACTAAAATTAATAAGGTAGGCAGCCCTAAACCAACGCCTGTTGCCATAAAATAATTTAAATTTTTATTAGGACCAATTAAAGAACTATCAAAAGCTTTAGCGCTATCAATTACCAATAAATCGGAAACGTTTGCGGCTTTTATTAATGATGCTGCACTACGTTTTTCTAAAAACATATTGTACACCTCATTACTCAAATTAAACTTCCGTTCAATTTTTATTAGGTCTTGCTGATCTTCTGGAAGTGTTGAAAATTTGGCTTCAATTTTACGCAATTTCCTGTCTACTGAACGCAAATCAGATTGTAATAAATTTCGGTATGAAGATATGTTTTCTAACAATACGCGTTTTAAAGCTCCTATATTTCTATCTAATTCATCAAAAATTGGCGCCGTAGCATGCATGGAATATTTTAATTCTGACCTTCGGATAGATAAGGACACAATTTGACTAATATTTGTGGTTATATTTGGCTCATCAATACCTACTATTGTTGGCGAGGTAATGTCTTCAAAATCTTCTTTACGCAATAAGTAACGTTCTAATCCTGCTAAATAATCTATTTTTTTGTGTGTTTCGCTTTTCTCTATATCAAAACTTGATATTTGTTCTGACAGCTTACTTGCTTCTTCCCCAATATTCAATGATTTTGTTCTTTTCCTAAAATCATTGAGCTCTTTTTCTCCTTCACCTACCTTTCCTCGCAGGCTATCTAACATTCTATCTACAAAACGAATGGTATTTGTTGCAAATAAATTCTTTTTATTTAATTGATCACGCTGCAATACTTTTATCGATGCATTTAAATAGTCAACCAACCTGTCTTTATTTGTTCCTGCTAAAGATAAATTAATAATTGGTGATCCTTTTGTTTCTGGTTGTACTGAAATGTTTTTATATCGTGAAGCGACACTATTAAAATTTTGAAAAAAGATATCAAATGATGCTAAATCAGTTGAAGGGTCCTGGGTTAACTTATTCAATGTAAAACTTAAGTATGGCAATTTTACTTTATCAGTATACTTATATGTTTGTTTTACATTTTTAGCAGGTATTGTTTTTCTTTTAATTTTTTTAGTACCATAATGCTGTACACTTATTGTTGCTGGCAAGCTATAGGACAACTCATAAGAAATATTATTAATGGGCTGTATTTTAATATGTTGATTTAAAACTTGATATGCCGTAGTATCAACTTTTACTAAAAATGGCACTTTTTTATAGGCATCATAGGGCCAATATTCAGCTTTTTTTTCATACCCTACATAATACTGTAAATACGCTACTACTTTTTCAGCATGCGTGCGTGATTTTAAAACCGTATTTGTTGTTTGCACCTTATCAGATACTCCACCCCAGTTAAAAGTTAAATTAGTACTAGAAGAAAAAAATGGATTTTTATCTTTAGAAACGACTATTTTATTACCCAATCGATACACCGATTGCTTGGTTAAATTTATCCGATACGCCACATAAAAAGACACCAACAAACACAATACGTATAAATACCATTTAGAAATGATACTAAAAAATAAATCTTTAAAATTTATTAAAGGTTTAAACTCGGGTATATGAAATTCTTGATCCATATTATAATGCTTTAGATAATAAATATATAGAGGTCAACCCTGTAAAAACTGAAAGTATGGTTGTAAATGAACTTAAACCTGTTGTACCTGTCCCCCAAGATTTTTGTGGCAATGGTTTTACATAAATAATATCATTGGGTTGTATGTAATAATAAGGAGACTGAAACACATCCACACTTGTTAAATCAATATGGTGTATTTTTTGACCCCCAGGATAGGGACGTATAATAAGTACATCTTTTTTATTTCCTAATATGGGAATATCACCTGCATTTGCAATGGCCTCAAAAATATTAACACGCTCTTGTAAAATTACCTGC
>CAZSQD010000174.1:0-4820 GCA_964608925.1 uncultured Kordia sp. | reverse complement strand
CTTTGAAAAATAAAAAATCAACCTTAAAAAGGTCAACCTATTTCAGTATAATACAGTAGCCCTTAGTTGAAAAAACACTATTTCTCCGTATATGCCATAACGGCCAAACTCAACTTAATATTGGGAGTTTTTTGTAGTTGTTGCGCACATGCAATAATGGTAGCTCCTGTGGTAATCACGTCATCTACCAATAAAATATGCTTTCCTTTTAAAGTTGTAAAATCTATTGCTTGAAAAACGGTAGCAATATCTTTACTTCTAGTTATTTTATCTTTAAAAGCTTGACTCTTGGTGTTTTTTACACGTAAAAGTAGCGTGTCATTATATACTGCATTTAAATGTTCTGCTAAAATTTTACCAAATTTTGCTACTTGATTGTACCCACGTTGTTGCATTCGTTTTTTATGTATAGGCACTGATATTACCACGTCTATTTGTTGATATTGGGGTTGTTGTTTAATTTCGGAAGCTAACCACTCTCCTAAATATACTCCTATTTTTTGATTGCCTTTATATTTTAACTGGTGTATAAGTTGCTGGCTAATTCCTTGTTTGTGAAAGTAAAATAATGCAGTTGCATTTTCAAATACTATTTGCCCATAAAACACATCTTTTAATACTTTGGGTTGTTGTGCATGAAATTGGGTAAGTGGTAAGTTATGTGCACAAGCAACACATAAAATGGTTTCTGCTGTTAATAATGGTGTTTTACACCCCACGCAGAGTTTAGGAAAAAACAGGTTAAAAAGTGCTTTGAGCATAAATACCGTATTTTTATAAAGATACTAAAAAAAAGCATCAATATAATATTGATGCTTTTTTTGTGTTTCTTGAAATGGTAATAAAACGTTACTCCATAATCATTTTATATACTTCTTTTAACTGCTCTTGATTTTTAATATTTACATTTAAATCTTTTATAATCCCAGTATCCAAACCATATACCCAACCGTGTAAGGTTACATTTTGTTCTTTTTTCCAAGCATTTTGTACTATGGTTGTTTTAGCTAAATCATATACTTGTTCTACCACATTAAGCTCTACAAACCGATTTGATTTTTGATGAGGATTTGTAATGGCGTCTAACTCTTTTTCATGAAAACGATACGTATCTTTTATATGTCTAATCCAATTATCCGTTAGCCCGTATGATTTATTTGATAAAGCGGCTTCAATACCTCCACATCCATAATGCCCACATACTACTATGTGTTTTACTTCTAATACATTTACAGCATAATCTAATACGGAAAGCATATTCATGTCCGTATGCACTACCATATTGGCTATATTACGGTGTACAAATACTTCTCCTGGTTGTGAACCTATTATTACATTTGCTGGCACACGAGAATCGGCACAACCTATCCATAATAAAGGTGGTTTTTGTCCTTTTGCAAGGTTTTTAAAGTAGTTTTCATCTAACGCTAATTTTTCAGAAACCCACTGCTTATTATTGTCTAACAAGCTTTTGTAATAATCTTTTTTCATAACATTATTTATAATAATACAAGGTAGTAAAAGTAGTTTACTTGACTACAAGTTTTTAATATCTTTTGCTATAACCCATCCTATTGATCCGTTAGTGAGTTTTATTTTAGTCCAATTTTTAAAATTTTCAAGCACTTTTACTTTTGTGCCTTCATGTAAAACAAAAGCTTGCTCACTACTTAATTTTGGTGCTGTTTTTACTTGTGTTTCTTTTGAAAAAACAATAGCATATATAGTGTGTTTCACATTATTTTCTTGCTGATAAGTAAAAGATAATGCTACTATTGCTACTAATAAACTTACAGCAGCTACTGTAAAATATAGTCGCTTTTTTATGGTATAAACACTATATAAATAACCTATAATAGCAAACACAAAAAGGCACATGAATACAATGGCTATTTTAGACCAAACATCAAAATGAAAAGCATTTATAAATGTATTTACCATTTTAGAAAATCCTGTGGTGGGTATGGTGTCTATTTTATCTATTTTTTGATTATTGGCAAATACTAAATTAACTTTAGCATCTTCATTATTTGAATTTAACTGTAACGCTTTTTCATAATTATAAATACTTGGTGCTAATTGGTGTAATTTATAATGTGCATTTGCTTTGTTAAAATACACTTCTGATGCATGCATTTTTGTGGTTAATAATTGATTATAGGTAGCAATAGCTTGCTCATAATCACCCTCATTATATAATGTATTCGCTTTATCAAAAAGCGCATCACTTTGCGAAAAACCTATTGTGGTAAATAAAAATAGTATGTAGTAAATTGCTTTCATTTATTAAATACCCATTATGGGTTTTCATTTATAATACTTTATCAATAGCGTTAATTACCTGCACTGCCTTCTCATAGTCTTGTTGCATTGTAGTTTCGGATATTGGGGTAAACCTTGCTAAATTACAATTTTCTATCAATTGTATAAATTCATTTGTTGTTCCGTTGTCTATTTGATTGCTATCAAAGGTGCTTCGGATTTTATCGGTACTAAAATCTGAAGTTTCTATTTGTAATTTCGCCTTTAAATAATTGTGCAACGCTTTATGTAACGACTCATAAAATTCAGCCTTATGATTTAAATTCTTTTTTGCTTCGGATAAAAATTTCTTTGCTAATTTATCTGCTTTACGTAATTTATTACCACGCACATCATTCGCTGATTTTTTACTACTCCTTTTTACAATCAATACCATTGGAATAAGTAATAATGGCAATAGTAATAAACACCAAAATAATGTTGTTTTAAAAAATTGATGCTTCGCAATTGGTATTAATGTTGCTTGTGTTTGAAAGGATCTAAATTGATTTGTAATTTCTACTACTTTTTGCTGTGTTTTATCTGTTTCAGGTGTGTTTACTACTGCGGTATTAATAGCACCTGTTAAAACAGATACTTGATGTATAACTGATTTTAAAGTTACATATTTTGCTGTTTTAGGATTAAAATAACTAAATTCTAATTCCGGAATTGGATAATTACCTTGGTATTGTGGCACAATGGTATAGGTGTCTTTTATGACCCCTCGCATACCAGCATAATTGGTGCGTACACTCTCTTTATGTTCTGGCTCATATACTTCTAATGAACTGGGTACCACTAATTTTGGCAACTGAAAGAGTTTTAAATTCCCTTTCCCTTTTACTTGAACTATTGCTTTTAAAGACTCTTCATGTTTTAAGGTGGTTTTATTGGTAGTTACATCAAACTCAAACAGCCCTACTGCTCCAGTAAAATTATTTGGTTTACCCAATTCTGGTAATGCTTTTACAGTAATAATTTTTAACTGTGCTGATACTTTTTGATGTACGGATTGGTATAATGGTCTTCCAAAAAAGTCACGACGACTGGTTGGTATGTTTACCTCAACATCCAACACTAAAGGCTGTATTTTAATACTACCTACCGTTTGAGGGTACAAAACAGTACGTTTTAAAACTACATAATTAAACGGGCTTCCTTTATACTCACCACGTTCAACCTTTAATTGTTTATTACTTACATCTTGACTCCAAAACCCTGTTAATTTAGGGTCTTTAATGGTGCTAAAATCACTGATATTGATAGATGGATGTACATATAGTTTTTGTGTTACCGTAATGGTTTCATTAAGGTATGGTGTTGTTTTTGAAACTTCCGTTACCAAATGTATATTTTTGGATGCAATATAGTTGGGGTCGTTAGGGTTTTTAGGTTGGATTATTGAACTGGTAACTACTATTTTTAAGGGCTTGGTTTTATATATTTTGTCTTCAATTTCAATAGTTGCTGTAGTAATGGTTATATTTCCTTTTCTCTTAGGAGATAATACATAGGCATATACTTTTGAAAAAGATCGTTTACCGTTAATCCAACTATGACTAACAGATTGACTGGGCCCCATAAGAACTTCAAAACTAGCAAATGAAGGTGGGTTAAAATTATCCCCTTCTTGATTCATAGAAAACTCAATACGCAAACGCTCATTAATACCCAATTGCCTTTTACTTACACGTGCTTCAAATTTTACTTGTGCAAATGTGCTTTGTACGGCAATTAATATAAATAAGAGTATGTAGTTTTTTAATTTCATATTGCTGTGCAATTAACAACTATTCTTTAACTAAACAAAAATATAAATTTGTTTGTTAACAATGGGCATCCCTAATGATAAGATTTTCTTAAAATTAATCACGGGGCGATAGCCTAAAAAGAAATACGTATTATTATTATTAGGAAACAACCACATTCTATACAAAAAAAGTAGCGCATTACTAAATTAGTAATGCGCTACTTTTAATTAACACTGTTTATTTTGTAATATAAATATTACGTAACAAAGCTTTATAAATTGGCTATTGTCCTGTAATTTATTTTTTTACAATAATGAATTCTGAACGTCTGTTTGCTTGATGTTCTTCTTCACTACATTTAACTCCGTCTTCACATTGGTTTAATAATTGTGTTTCTCCCATTCCCATTCCTGAAATTCTTGAAGCATCAATACCTTTTGAAATTACATACTGTGCAGTAGATTTTGCTCTACGGTCAGATAATGCTAAATTATAAGCATCTTTACCTCTACAGTCTGTATGAGATCTTGCACTAATTATTATATTAGGGTATTTATTCATTATAGCTACTAACTTATTTAATTCGGCAGCACCTTGAGTAGTAATGTTATGTTTACTTATCTCAAAATGTATTGGATTTAATAAAATTACATCTGCTACAATTTCTTTAGGTATTTCTCTTAACTCTAAAGTTCTATTTACTGTCTTTTCATCTGTTTTTGCAATATTAATACTGTTTGATGTATAATTTTCACTATTTCCTTC
>CAZSQD010000173.1:0-4866 GCA_964608925.1 uncultured Kordia sp. | reverse complement strand
AAAGTGTTATCAAATAATTTTTTGTCACTAGCCCAAAAACCAAATTATCCGAAACCTTTTAACAATAAAATTTTGGATATGCAGTATCGTGATTTGTTTTACACAAAAATACCCAGAGCATTACGCTTTAATGATCGGGTATCAATGGCGTATAGTACAGAGTTAAGAGAACCCTTTTTAGATTACCGTTTGGTGGAATATGCTTTTGCACAACCATTAGAATATAAAATAAATAAAGGTGTTCAAAAATACTTGTTAAGAGAAATAGTTAGCGAGTTATTGAGTGATAGTATCAGTTATGCACCCAAACGCCCTCTGCAAACGCCACAACGAGAATGGTTAGGAAATGAATTAAAAGATTTAGTAGCGCAAAGTCTGTTAAAATTAAAAAATTCAGAAGTATCTGATTGGTTTGATTTTGATGTTTTAGATAAAGAATGGAAAACGTATCTTGCTGGCGATA
Source organism: uncultured Kordia sp. (assembly GCA_964608925.1). Classification (GTDB taxonomy): domain Bacteria; phylum Bacteroidota; class Bacteroidia; order Flavobacteriales; family Flavobacteriaceae. The sequence continues at coordinate 4,403 of CAZSQD010000173.1, read as the reverse complement.
AGGATTCCAGTTTTCATATTTGGCAGTGGGTAAATTTAGCAATGCTATTAACAAAATAAAGAATGAGTAAGAAAAAAATATTAATTGTTTTTGGTACACGTCCTGAAGCCATAAAAATGGCACCCGTAGTACAAGCATTGCAAAACGAAGCTTGTTTTGAAACTAAAATTTGCGTTACTGCTCAGCATCGTGAGATGTTAGATCAGGTTTTAAGTTTCTTTAAGATTACTCCTGATTACGACTTAAATTTGATGCGAAAAAATCAAACTTTAAATCAATTGAGTGCTCGTATTTTAAAGGCAATTGATGAGGTGTTAATTGATTTTAAACCTGATTTAATTGTAGTACATGGAGATACTACTACAAGTTCAATGACTGCATTAGCAGGATTTCATAGAAATATTAAGATTGCCCATGTAGAAGCAGGCTTACGAACATATGATAAAACAGCTCCTTTTCCAGAAGAAATTAATAGACAAATTACAGGTAGAATAGCTGATATTCATTTTGCACCCACCCAACTAGCAGCCCAAAATTTATATTCAGAAAAAGTAGATAAAACATCGGTTTTTATAACAGGTAATACCGTTATAGATGCATTGTTATGGGGAATTAAAAATATAAATAAAGACCGTAAAGACATACAAGAAATTCAACAATTTTTGAACCCTCAAAAAAAGTTATTAGTAGTAACAGGACATAGGCGAGAAAATTTTGGTGATAAATTTATATCTTTCTGTGCAGCTTTAAAAGAATTAGCAAACCGAACAGATGTACAAATAATTTATCCAGTACATTTAAATCCAAACGTACAAAAAGTAGTATATGATACTTTAGGAGGTAATGATAATATATTATTAATAGCCCCATTGGACTATGAAGCCTTTATTTGGTTGTTAGAAAAATCATACCTAATCATAACGGATAGTGGAGGAGTGCAAGAAGAAGCACCATCATTGGGGAAACCAGTGTTGGTAACTAGAGAGGTAACAGAGCGTCAAGAGGCAGTAATAGAAGGAACAGTACTTTTAGTAGGAACAGATAAAAATAAAATAATAAATGAATGTATTCATTTATTAGAAAATAGTGATAGATACATGCAAATGAGCGCAAAAAACAACCCTTATGGTAACGGTACCGCAGCTTGTAAAATTATTAAAACGTTAAAACATATAGCATGAAAATATTAGTGTTAGCAGAGTCATTACGAGTAAATGAAACATCTTCTGGTATTGTTAGCTCTACGTTTATAAATGCGTTATTATTAGGGAACCATACCGTTGATTGTATTTATCAAGATTCACTTACATATCCAATAACATGGTTAAATGGTGTAGATAATTTTGTTAAAGTTAGTTATTTTGATTATCAAGAAAATAAAGTTGTAAAGAAAATACCAAAATTAAGAGGTGCGTTAACAAATCTAACAGGTTTGCATATAGGATTTAAGAAAAATATTTATTGTTGGGTAAATAAAATAGAAAAACAGCTGGAAAAAAAAGAATATGATTTAATTATTGCATTAGGTTCAGGTTGTTCTTTTTTACCACATTATGCCTTGGTAAGAATAAAAACAGCGGCAAAAAAAATGATGAACTTTCATGATCCATATCCAATGACGTGGTATCCAGAACCCTATAAGCATAAATGGACAATATTTTATAAATGGCAAGAATGGCATACAAAACAAATATGTAAAGAAGCTGATTTCATTTCATTTCCATCAGAGTTACTAAAACAACATATGATTGAAAAAACAAATGTAAATCCAAACAAATGTTTCGTTTTACCACACGTTGGTTGTGACTTGTTTAATTTACCGGGAAATAAAAATGACAGCAGCGTTTTTTTAGCAAAAGATAAGTTTAATATTTTACATTCAGGTGCGCTATTGGGACCTAGAGGAATAGATGCGCTTTTTGAGGCGTATGAATTATTTTTAAATAAAGATAAAAAACGAAAAGAAAAAACAGTTTTAAATATATTAGGAAATATTGATCCAAAACATCAAAAAAATATAGGCAAAGGAAGTTCTGATAACTATCAAATAATAAATAAAAGAGTTAGTTATAAAAAAAGTAAAGAACTACAAAAAGAAGCAGATGTAGCATTGGTAATTGAAGCAATATCAAATTTTAGTCCGTTTATGCCAGGGAAGTTATCAGATATATTTTTTTTAGAAAAAGTTATTTTTGCACTTACACCCGTAAACTCAGAAACAAGAAGGTTGTTAGGTGAAAATTATGAGTATTTAGCAAAAGCAGATGAGGTAGCACAAATATTAAAATGTTTTGAAGCTTTATGGGATAATTGGAGGAATGAAAATTTAGTGATGACACAAAAAAGTATATTAAAAAAGTATGTTTCGGCTAAACAGTTTAATGAAATTTTAAAACAAAATTTGATATTATGAAAGTATTCATTTTTTTACCTGATGGAGTAGGACTTAAAAATTTCGCATTTACAAAATTTTATGAAATAGGTAAACAACTAAATCATAAAATAGTCTATTGGAATAATACTACATTTCCTTTAAAAAAAGAATTTGGTTATGAAGAAATTCAGGTGCCAAATGAGAAAATTAACCCTATTTCAGATTTATACAAAAGAGCTAAAATTAGAATAGAATTACAGTTAAATTATAAAGAAACAAAAGACAAAGCTTATTTATCTTACCTATTTCCTCAGCCCTATAATAGTGTTAAAAATAGCATTAAGAGTTTAGTAGTTAATTTTTTAGTATTTAGGTATTCATCAAGAAAAGGATTAAAAACGGTAATAGATAAAATATATACATTAGAATCTAAAACAAAATTATATAAAAAATGTTTGGTGCAGTTAAAAAAAGAACAGCCAGATTTTGTATTTTGTACAAACCAAAGAGCAATAACAGCGGTAGCACCATTGTTGGCAGCACAAAAATTAAATATACCCACAGCAACATTTATTTTTTCATGGGATAACGTCCCAAAAGCAACCTTATTGGTAAAGACAAATTATTATTATGTTTGGAGTAGCTTTATGAAAAACGAATTATTAAAATATGCTCCATACCTTAAAGATAATCAAATTTTTGTAACAGGAACACCTCAGTTTGAACCGCATTATGATAAAAATTTATGGAAAACAAAAGAAAGCTTTTATAAAAAATATAATTTAGAAATTGATAAAAAATACATTTGCTTTTCAGGAGATGATATTACCACTTCTCCCTTTGATGAGTTTTATTTAGAAGATTTAGCCAAAACCATAGTCTCATTAAATAAAAAAGGCTATAATTTAGGAATTATTTATAGAAAATGTCCAGTTGATTTTACAGGGAGGCATTTAAAGGTTGTTGAAAAACATCCTGATATTATAACGTGTATTGACCCAGAGTGGAAAAAAGGAAACGCAGGATGGAATTCAATAATGCCAACAAAAGCTGATTTAAAATTATTAGCAAATACAATTTTATATTCTGAATTAGTAATTAATGTAGCGTCTTCTATGGTTTTTGATGCCGTTTGTCATAGTAAACCATGTGCGTACCTAAATTATAATACAAAAAAAGGAAATATAGCGCAGTGGGATATCAATAAAATATATAAGTTTATCCATTTTAAGTCAATGCCCTCAGAAAAAGCTGTTTTTTGGGTAAATGAAACTGAAGATTTTGAGAAAATAATTTTAAAAGTTTTAAACAAAAACTATTCATTAGAAAGTACAATGCAATGGTTTGAAAAAATTAATTATTCTACTAAAGATGCTTCACAAAAAATATGGGAAGTGTTGCAAAATCAATCTAATAAATAAGTAATACGATCTCATAAAGGGTGTGAAAATCACCTTTGTATTATTAAACCTAATAAATTAAAAATGAAGACTTTCAATTTTACACAAGCGATAAAAAAAGATAAATTTTTTATGATAATTATTGTTTTATCACTATTCTCACTATCGCGATCATTATACATGCCATTACATGGTGATGAAATTACATATTTAAATATTTCTAAAAATATTTTAAAAGGTAAATTCTTTTTAGGAGACTACCCCTCAACTGTTGTGCCGACAATTCCTTTTTTACTAGCATTATTTGCTACCCCATTCTTGCAAAGTATAGGAATTATCTTATTAAAATGCTTTTTCATACTATTAACGGTATTGGGGTTTCGGTACCTATTTTTGTTTTTACAGGAGCAAAAAATCAATATAAAAATAAGTATAACAATAGTTATATTAACACTAGTGAACCCTATTAGTATTTTGGGGTTTCCAACGATATACCCTGAAGCTTTATTGTTTTTTAGTTTCTGGGGGTTTATTTATTATTTTTCTAAAGAAATTAGTCTTTATAATTTCAAAATAGTACTTCTCTTTTTTATGTTATTAATCATGACAAGGTATGTTAATTTGGTTTT